>CBDTYK010000371.1:0-1597 GCA_965364595.1 uncultured bacterium | reverse complement strand
GTGAGCCACATCCGCCATGCGGACCGCCTGACGACGACCTCGCTCATTCGACACCCAGATCGGATGGCGTGATCACGGCGTGATACCTGATGCCGAGTTGCTCCATGCGCTCGGTTGCGACACTGCCCGAACGGTCGATGAGGGCTACGGCGTGCACGATGTCGAGACCCGACGCCTGGGCGACCTCGATCGCCTCGACCATCGCTCCGCCGGTCGACGTCGTGTCCTCGAGAATCGTGACAGGCGTGCCAGGGGCGACCGGACCAACCAGACGACCCCCGGTCCCGTGGGTCTTGGCCTCTTTGCGGATGGAGAATGCGGCCAATTCCCGATCATGCGAGTCTGCGGCGATGGCCGTCGCTATCGCCAGCGGGTCCGCCCCCATCGTGAGGCCACCGATGGCCTCGGAGCGCTCGTCGATGTGAGAGAGCAGCACTTCGCCGACCAGCCTCGCCCCTCGACCCGAGAACGTCGTCTGGCGAGCGTCGAGGTACCAGTCGGATGTCGCTCCCGATCGCAGGATGAACGGCCCATCCGTCCGCACGGCGTGGCTGCGCAGGTGCGAGATCAGCTGAGAAGAAAAATCCGGATTTGTGTTCAAGTTCTGGCTCCCCGGCGACGATACAAGCATTACACGAGAAGGTCTCAGCCCAATTGATCTCCCGTGTTTTGCCCAATACCCCAGTAACCGCCCCTTGCCCGGGGGCGGTTACTCGTTGTGGGGTCGATTCTCAGGAGTCGATGACCGTGACCGGTACGAAGCGCTCGCTGATGACCGAGCCGTCCTCGGCCGAGAACTCCCACACTCGCAGCACGGCATCGGTCGGAGGCACGATGTCGGCGTCGACTTCGAACGTGAAGGGAGCGAAGCCGATGCCGTTCTCCGACATGACGAAGGGTGGTTCGAACACCACGTTGTCGTCGACCAGGAACTGGGCCTGGAACGCGGCCTCGAAGGCTGCCGCCGTCCCGGACGCTTCGAACGGGAGCGATACCGGTGCCCCCCAGCCGGGCGACTCGACGAGGATCCCCGGCAGTTGATCCTCGAAGTCCTCTCGCACCATTGGACCGTCGAGGACGATGCCCTCGCCGGAGAACACCTCGACAACAGAGCCGTTCTCGAGCAGCAGCACAGAGTCGATCGATGGATACGCCGTCAGCGTGTAGGTCAGCTGAGCGAGTCGACCGAACATCGACGCACTTCCGCCACCGTCGTCGAACTCGGGCGACAACTCGACGGTCGCGATTCCGTCCGAACCGACCGCAAGCGACACCACGGTGGTGTCCGCCGGGATCTCGGACGAGATCCCGGCCTCAGCCGCAGCGTCGGGAGGCCCGTCGAGCAAAGCAGCCAGCGCAGCTGCGGGAACGCCTGATCGGGCGGTCTGGTGCACGGCGACGAGGAACGGTCCCGTACCTGGCCGGATGGCGCCCGAGTCCTCGAAGTGGAAGGTGGTCACCGGGTCCTCAACGGGCGCCGTCGTGGACGTCGTCGGCTCCGGAGCCGTACTCGTCGTGACCGCCGACGTCGTTGAAGTCTCAGGTACGGTCGTTGTCGTCGTGGTCGGGTCTGCACCGTTGGTGCACGCCGACAGAA
>CBDTYK010000370.1:0-1607 GCA_965364595.1 uncultured bacterium | reverse complement strand
ACTTGAGCATGCGAATCGCTGTCGGAGACTTGCCCATGATCTCGGTGGCCCATTCGAGCGCCACGTTTTCGAGTTGATCGTGATCGGCTGCCGCATTGGCCATGCCCATCTCGACGGCTTCGGTGGCGGAGTAGTTACGACCGAGGAAGAAGATCTCTCGGGCTCGCTTCTGGCCGACCATGCGCGCCAGGTACGCAGATCCGTATCCTGCGTCGTAGCTCGCCACATCCGCATCGGTCTGCTTGAAGACCCCATGCTCACGGCAAGCGATCGTCAGGTCACACACGACATGCAGGCTGTGGCCGCCGCCTACCGCCCAGCCCGGGACGAGCGCCATCACGACCTTCGGCATGAATCTGATGAGACGCTGCACCTCGAGGATGTGAAGCCGGCCGAGACTCTGTCCGTCTCCGTACTGGTACCCGTCCTTGCCGCGGATCCGCTGGTCGCCTCCGGAGCAGAACGCCCAGCCTCCATCCTTCGGCGACGGCCCGTTGCCGGTGAGGATGACGACGCCGACGTCCGGAGTCTGGCGCGCGTGATCCAGTGCGGTGTACAACTCGTCCACCGATTGGGGCCTGAAGGCGTTCCGTACTTCCGGGCGATCGAATGCGATTCTGACGGCTCCGACGCCCTTCGCTCGGTGATACGTGATGTCGGTGAAGTCGAAGCCCGCCACGGCGGTCCACCGTTCGGGGTCGAAGTGTTCGGAGACCATGGTCGGCAGGCTAACCAGGTCCCGGGGCCGTACGAGCCGACCGTCTCATCTCTCACGTCTCGCAACGAGGACTCAGAACCCAGAACCCACAGATCAGAACCTCTGGACTTGTCTACCGTTCTCGACGTGGAAGATTGGCTACGACGCGCAGCAACCGATCGGCCCGACCATCCCTTCCTCATCCACCCCGACGGATCGGTGACGACCTTCGGTCATATGGAGGAGCGAGTCCAGGTTGTCGTCGGAGCGTTGCGACGTCACGGGCTCGGTGCAGGAGATCTGGTCGGGGTGGTACCTCGCAACGACGCCGTGTCGGTGGCCAGGCTCTTCGCGATACCGAGAACCGGCGCTGCGAGTCTCATCCTGAACGCCCGCCTGACACCGCCGGAGATGGCCGACCGCCTCGCGCACACAGGCGCGGCGGCGGCGTTCGACGGGTTGGCGGGGCTGCCGGATCCGGGCGCCGGGGCCGAGCCCGACTCCTCGATCGTCCTCGGGAGTGACCGAGACCATTCGATCCTGTTCACGTCCGGATCGACGGGCCGCCCCAAGGCCGTGCGGCTGACCTGGGGCAACTTCGAAGCATCGGCGGCCGCCTCTGCGGCGGTACTCGAGCACGACACGACCGACCGCTGGTATGCAGCGCTTCCACTGTTCCACGTCGGTGGCCTCTCCGTTCTCATCAGATCCGCCCGAGAGCAGAGCGCGGTCCACCTCGAGCGCTCGTTCGACCCCGAGCGAGCTGCACGGTTGTTGCTCGATGGGGAGGCAACCCTCGGATCGCTGGTTGCGCCGATGCTCCGGTCGATTCTCGATGTCGAGCCGGGACCGTTTCGTGGCGTCAAGGCGCTCCTGATCGGAGGCGGACCGTCACCGTTGGATCTGCTCT
>CBDTYK010000369.1:0-1664 GCA_965364595.1 uncultured bacterium | reverse complement strand
GCAAGGTTGCCGGTTAACATGATCGGGCATCGAGACGCATGTCCAGGTAGCAACCGAATCCGTTCTGTGTGAGAGGAGAACGTACGAATGGGCAAATACATGGCCCGACGCTTCATCCAGAGTGTGCTGTTGTTCCTGGTCTTCATCACGGTCACGTGGTTCCTGCTGTACGCGCTCCCCGGCGACATCGTCTCGCAGAAGTTCCGGACGAATCCGAACATCCCACCGGAGGCGGCCGAGACGGCGATCCGCAGACTCGGACTCGACCGGCCGATCCTCGAGCAGTTCTGGACCTACGTCACGGGGTTCTTCCAGGGCGATTTCGGTGAATCGTTCAACCAGTATCCACGTCCGGTCACCGATATCATCGGTGAGCGTCTCCCACGGACGATCGTCCTGTTCCTGACGGCGATCGTCACCTATTACTGGGCGGGATTCATCGCCGGAAAGTATCTGGCCTGGCGCAGAGGCAAGCGAGGCGAGATGGCGATCACCGTCGGTGGCGTCGGCCTCCTCACGGTGTTCTACCCGTGGTTCGCCCTGATGGCGATCTGGCTGTTCGCCGCCCGGCTCGGGTGGCTTCCCATCTCGAAGTTCCTCGATCCCACGGAATGGCGCAACGCACCCTTCACCTCCAACGAGGTGTTCATGCGTCTGTTCTGGACGGTTGCGATCACGTCCTTCCTGCTGTTCGCCGTGCAGTACGGAGCGAGCAAGATCAGAGATGCAGGCCCCGCACGCGCCACCCGTCTCGGTGGTACCGCACTGATCGTCGCGGGATTCATCTTCTACTGGTGGGGCGCCGGCGGCGTCGACATCCGGCCATACGCCGGTGACATCGCCGAGCATCTCGTGTTGCCGGTCGGCGTCCTCACAGCCGTCAACTTCGCCGGAATCATGCTGCTCACCCGAAGCTCGATGCTCGAGACGATGCGAGAGGACTTCATCCTGACAGCCAGGGCCAAGGGATTGCCCGAGAAGGCAGTGCGAGATCGGCACGCCGCTCGGACGGCGCTGTTGCCCGTGACGACGTCGCTGGTCCTTGCGGTCGCAACGGTCATCGACGGCGGCATCATCACCGAGTTCGTGTTCTCGTGGCCCGGGATGGGCGAGGTCCTGATCTCGTCGGTCACCAGCGAGGACATCCCGCTCGCAGTCGCTGCCTTCTCGTTCATCGGCGTGATGGCGCTGATCGGGCACTTCATCGTCGACATGCTGTACGGCGTGCTCGATCCGCGAATCCGGGTTTCCGGCTCACACTGAGGAGATACTCGAGCATGACCGACCTCGGATCACGTCCCCCCGGCACAGACCTCGACACCGTCGTCAACACCGAGGGCGTCGAGTCCCAGGAGATCGCCAAGGCGGAGTCGCTCTGGCAGATCAGGTGGGCGTTGTTCCGTCGCTCGTTCCGCGCCAATTGGAAGCTGTTCCGGCGCAACCGTATCGGGATCGCAGGTCTGTTGATCATCGGGCTGTTCGCCGTCTTGGCGATCGCACCGACCTTCCTGTTCCGTACCGGCATCTGGGACACGTCGACGTACGATCCCGTGACGGGCCTCGAGTCGAACCCACCGACCGCTCAGGTCGAAATCGTGCAGGTGGTGGAGGACCCGAACACCCAGATCGACATACGTCAGGTGCTGGTGGACGGCCGGATCAGC
>CBDTYK010000368.1:0-1706 GCA_965364595.1 uncultured bacterium | reverse complement strand
GAGATCATCCCGTCGGCAGGCACTCGTCCGCCCGGTCGGATCAGGACCACGTCACCGACCTTCAGTTCACCGATCGTCACGGTCTCGGTACGACCGTCGACGACTCGCTCCGCCTCGTCCGGCAGCAGTTCGGCCAGCGCTGCCAGCGCGCCACGAGCCTGTCCGATGGCCCGCATCTCCATCCAGTGACCGAGCAGCATGATCGTGATCAGCGCAGCCAGTTCCCACCAGAACTCGAGATCGAACCAACCCAATGTGGTCGCCGCCGACGCGACGAACGCCACGGAGATCGCCATCCCGATCAACAGCATCATCCCGGGCTGGCGGTCACGGGCCTCCCCAACGGCACCCTTCAGGAAGGGCGTACCCCCGTAGACGAAGATCACTGTTCCCAATACGGGTGCGATCCAGTCGGATCCCGGGAACGAGGGAGCGGTATAGCCGAACCACTCCTGCACCATCGTCGAGTAGAACACGACAGGGATGGTCAGGACGAACGACAACCAGAACCGGTCCCGGAACATCGCCGGGCTGTGACCGGCATGCTTGTCGTGGCCGCCGTTGGCGCCGTGCCCACTGTGCGAGGAGGCGTGGTCGCCGTGCCCGTCGGGCTGCTGTTCGGATGTGCGGCTACCGACCGCAGAGGTCGTCTGGTCGGGCTGATGGTGATGTTGCGTGTTCGTCATGGAAGGACTCCTGGTTCGTAACTGATACTCGGCGGCGCTACTCCTCCACCGATGCGACCCGACCGCCACTGACTCCGCCGGCCGATTCCGGTCAGTGCCGGTGTTCGGCCGGACCGGGATGGATCTGCACGGAGAGACCCGAATCGGTGAGATCGTGGCCGATCGTCTGACACCGGATCGGGTCGACACACTCCGCCGGATCGAGGCGCTTCGCCCGATTGGTCAGTTCGGCGAGCTTCGACCGGGTCGCCGTGAGTCGTTCGATGTGATCGTCGAGGGCCGCCATGTGGCGCTCGAGAAGCGCCGTCACATGTTCACAGGTGGTCTCACCGCGGCCCCTGAGGTCGAGGATCGAGTCGATCTCGGTGAGCGACAGCCCGGTCGCCTGAGCATCACGAATGAACGCCAGACGATCCACGATTTCGTCCCCGTAGTCCCGATAGCCGTTCGGAGCCCGGGGCGGCTCCGGTAGGAGCCCGATGTCCTCGTAGTAGCGAATCGTCTTCGGCGTGGTACCGGTCCGACGAGCAACTTCACCGATCTTCATGCCATCAGCCTACCGAGCGGACATTCCATCCGAGGGGAAGCTTCGCAGTGACGATGGCTGCCCACCTCCACTGGCCCGAAGCGACGGCAAGCGCACGAAGAATCTGAAGCCGCGGTCCCGACGTTGGGGAACGTGAGCCGCTCGCTCGTGGCCGGCCAGTGTTCGACCGCCGGATTGGGCGCACGACCCTTTAACGAATCTTGACCTTCAACCACGAGCTCGCTGAATGTCGCCCTTGTACAACTACATCCAGACGACACAAGGAGCCGGAACGCATGATGTGGGGTTATGGAATGTGGTGGGGCGGCCTGATCTGGCTGGCCCTGATCGCGATTCTCGTCTGGACGCTGGTCGCCACGAACCTTCCAAGTCGCCCGAAACGACCAACTGCCCTCGACATCCTCGAGGAACGATTCGCCCGAGGGGAGATCGACGCCGAGACGTATCGGTCGACCCGAACCGAACTGGAAAGG
>CBDTYK010000367.1:0-1728 GCA_965364595.1 uncultured bacterium | reverse complement strand
GGTAAACTCAGCGCTTCGGTTCAACTGAGGAGCGTGGCTAGGTGGCGATCGAAGCTGGCCAGCAGTTGTCGCACTACCGCCTGATCGAGAAGATCGGCGAGGGCGGGATGGGTGTCGTCTGGAAGGCCGAGGACACCAAGCTCCAGCGGCACATCGCACTGAAGGTATTGCCGCAGTCGATGGCCGCCGATCCCGACAGACGTGCACGCTTCGAGCGCGAGGCGCGGGCCGTCGCCGCGCTGAACCACCCCAACATCGTGACGCTGCATTCGGTGGAAGAGTCGGACGGCGTCCATTTCATCACGATGGAACTGGTCGAGGGGCAGAACCTCGCGCAGCTCCTGCCAAGAGGCGGCTTTCCGCTGAACCGATTGCTGGAGTTAGCGATCCCGCTCGCCGACGCCGTCAGCCGCGCGCACCGCGCGGGGATCACGCATCGCGACCTCAAGCCCGACAACGTCATGATCGATGCCGAGGGCCGGCTGCGGGTCCTCGACTTCGGCCTGGCCAAGCTGCAGGAACCGACCGAATCGGCCGAGGCAGCTCACCTGCCGACGGCCACCGCGATGACCGGCGAGGGGAAGATCGTCGGCACGGTCGCCTACATGTCACCCGAACAGGCCGAGGGCAAGCCGGTCGATCATCGCTCGGACATCTTCTCGCTGGGCACGATCCTCTACGAGATGGCCACCGGCAAGCGTCCGTTCCAGGGCGACACGAGCATGTCGACGATCGGGGCGATCCTCAAGGACGAGCCGTCCTCGGTGACCGAGATCAACCCGGCGCTGCCGCGTCACGCGGGGCGCATCATCCGGCGCTGTCTCGCCAAGGATCCCGATCGCCGCTACCAGACGGCGTTGGATCTGCGCAACGAGTTGGAGGAGTTGAGGGCCGAGATCGATTCGGGCATGCACGCCGTCGACTCCCTCGGTGCGACGCCCCGACGGAGTTGGGGCACTTGGCGCTGGATCTTACTCGGCGTTGGCGCCATCCTCGCCGTCGCCGCTCCGTTGGCGATCATGCAATGGTTCGATCAAGAACCGCCGGCCACGCTCTACACTCCGGTTCCGATCACCAGTGCGATCGGCCAAGATTCTGGAATCAGCTGGTCGCCCGAGGGGGAGTTCATCGCGTTCGCGCGGCTGAGAGAAGGGAGCTTCGATGTCATGGTCCAGCCCGTCGCCGGCGGCGAGGCGGAGGTTCGCGCCGGGGGCGCCGGCGATCAACTCACGCCACGCTGGTCACCGGACGGTCGGTATCTCGCCTACGTGTCGACCTCGGAGCCCGATACTCCCGTGCTCCTCGTTCCGCCGCATGGCGGCACACCGAGAAAGCTGATCGAGACCGGTATCGACACGCTCGACGTCGACACCATCGTCGAGTCGATGGGCAATCGCCCCTGGTCAACGGACAGCCGGACCCTGCTCGTCTCGCGCGTCAATGATCTGGGACGGCTGGCGATCTACCGGGTAGACCGCGACAACCAGGAAGCGGAGCAGATGAGCTTTCCGCCCGCCGGCAGCGTCGATCTGGATGGCTCGTACTCGTTCGACGGAGAACGCATCGTGTTCCAGAGGCGTAACCAGGCCCGAGGAGCCTTGATGATGATGCCCGCGACCGGTGGCGATCCCGAGGTGCTCCTCGCAGACGAATTCGACAACATGATGCCGATGTTTCGTCCCGATGGCCGCCACATCGTGTTCATCTCCGATCGCGGCGGCCGTTACG
>CBDTYK010000366.1:0-1802 GCA_965364595.1 uncultured bacterium | reverse complement strand
CAGGGGAACGAAATCGCTTTACCGAGCGTTTAACCACTGACACGAACACTGGGGGCCTGATGTCCGCACCTGAATACTTCTTCGACACCGACCTCGCCGTCCACTCCTGGCGGGAGGTGGCGGCGTGCAACAACCGCACCGATGTGAGCTTCTTCCCGATGCCCGACGACCTCATGGCGATCAACGAGGCCAAAGCGGTGTGCACCGGCTGCCCGGTCGCAGACGAATGTCTCCAGTTCGCCATCGAGACCAACCAGCCCGATGGCATCTGGGGCGGCATGACGTCCAAGGAGCGCGCCCGCATCCGGCGCAAGTGGCTCGAGGAGCTTCGCCAGGCGTCCTGAGAAGCCGTACCGAGCCGCTTGCTGAAGGGGGCGTTACGGCTCCCGGTATTCCTGGCCTATGTGGACCAGGGCATCCCCCTGTGACACCAGTGGATTCTGGGTGATGGCGATCACATGCCCATCCATGTGAGCGTTGATCCTCGTGGGGCGTTGGCCGAATGCGTCGGATATCTGTCCCAGCTTCTCGCCCTTCTCGACCTTGTCTCCTGGTGCGACTTGGAGCGTTGCGATCCCCGATCGGCGGGCCCGGACCCAGCGCGATGAACCGAGTCTCATGGGTTTCCTCCGGATGCGTGGGAGTTCCCACGACCCCATGTCCATGGCCTGCAGCACCCGTAGGACTCCTTCGACCCCGTAGAGCACGGCGTCGGCGTCGAACCGGTGGATCTGGCCGGCCTCGTAGAGCAACACCGGTACCTCGCGTTTCGTGGCGGCCATCCGGAGTGAGCCGTCTCGGAGTCGGGCGTCGATGATGTAGGGGGCACCGAACGCATTGCTCAGCCGGAGCGTTTCGGGATGGTCGAGGTCTGCCCTGATCTGTGGGACATTGATGCGATGCCCTGCGGCAGTGTGCAGATCGATGCCTAGGTCCGATTGGGCAACCACCTCGGTCATGAACATCTTGGCCAGGCGCGAGGCGAGCGAACCGCGCGCCGACCCAGGAAAGAACCGATTGAGATCTCGTCCGTCGGGCAGGTAGCGGGATTGCTCGATGAATCCGAAAACGTTCACCACCGGTGTGGCGATGATCGCACCGCGGAGGGTCCGCACATCGACGAGCGGCAAGACCTGTCTGATGATCTCCACTCCGTTGATCTCGTCGCCGTGAATCGCGCCCGATAGCCACACCGTCGGGCCGGGCCGTCGGCCGTTCAGCACCGCGACCGGCATCGAGAGCGGCGACCCCGTCGTGAGGCGGGCAACCGGGATGTCGAATCGTTTTCGCCTCCCTGCCACGACGGTCACGCTGCCGATCGCGATCGCCTTGTTCTTCGGAGCTGTCACGAATTCTCCCTCGATGACCGGCGTTTCTTCTCGGCCTGTTCGATGTGTTGGATGATCGTCGCTGCCACATCCCGCTGGCTCGACTTCTCGATGCCCTCGAGGCCGGGCGAGGAGTTCACCTCGAGTACTACCGGTCCCCGGTTCGACTGGAGGAGGTCCACCCCGGCGACGTTGAGTCCCATGGTCTTCGCCGCCTTCAGCGCGGTCGTTCGTTCGGCGGGGCTCAGCGTGAACGGCTCGGCCGTGCCCCCGCGATGCAGATTCGAACGGAAGTCTCCCGGGGCGCCGGTGCGCTTCATCGCGGCGACCACCTTGCCGCCGACGACGAACGCCCGGATGTCGGCGCCTTTCGATTCCTTGATGTACTCCTGGACCAGGAAGTTGGCATCGAGCTGGCGGAAGGCTCCGCTCAACGACTCCGCTGCCTACTACCTGAACGACCTGGAGCGTATT
>CBDTYK010000365.1:0-1888 GCA_965364595.1 uncultured bacterium | reverse complement strand
CTGAACAACCGCAGGCCTTCACCCATGATCGTGCGTGGGATCCACACGCCGGCGAAGAACAGCATCGGGAAGTAGATCGCCATCCCGACGGCCTGGCCCGACACCGAGGTGCGAACAAGTGCCCCGACCAGCAGACCGATCGTGAAGATCGATGCCGCAGCGAGCACGAACGACAGGACGAACCAGACCGGGCTCTGGGGCAGCGGGACGTCGAAGAACAGCGCCACCCCGAAGATCGCCAGTCCGGCAGACACGATCGCCACGGAGCCGTGCACGACCAACTGCGCCGTCAGCAGGCGGCCGGGGTGCACGGGAGTCGTCTTGAGCCGACGCAGAATCCCGAACTGCCGGTACGCACCGAGAATCGGGGGAAGCGTCACCAGTCCGAGCGTCGCAATACCCAGAGCGAGGATGATCGGGCTGTAGATGTCGATGTATCGACCGCCATCCAACTCTGCGACCGGCTCGTCGAATCCGGGAAAGAGAAACCCGAGTGCCACCAGCAGCACCACCGGGAAGATCAGCCCGAAGAAGAGGGCGATCGGGTCCCTGGCGAACAGCTTGCTCTCCGTTCGGGTCAGTTTCATGGTCGCAGCCATCAGCGGACCTCCAATCCTGTCTCGACCAGCTCGTCGTTGGTGAGGGCCAGATAGGCGTCCTCGAGGCTGGCCTGTTCGATGCGCAGGTCCTGCGCGATCACGTGGCGCTGTGCAAGCAGCGCCGTGACCGAATGCACAACGTTGCCGGTGCCGGTCACGACGGTCTGGGCGCCCTCGTGCATGACTGCCGACACGTCGGGCAGCGCAGTCAGCAGTGCGTCGTCCAGTGGCTCGGATGGACGGAACCGCATGCGCTGCTCGGAGCCGATGCGGCGGATCAGCCCATCGGGCGTGTCGATCGCTGCGATACGACCGTGGTCCACCACCATGATCCGATCGCACAGGCGGTCGGCCTCTTCCATGAAGTGCGTGACCAGGACGACGGTCACGCCGGACCGCTTGATCTCCTCGATCGTCTCCCAGGTGTCCCGGCGGGCCTGGGGGTCGAGGCCCGTCGTCAACTCGTCGAGGATCGCCAGCTCGGGCGAGCCGACCAGCGCGAGCGCAACCGCGAGACGCTGCTTCTGTCCGCCGGACAGATCGGCGTAGCGGGCATGCTCTTTCGAACCGAGCCCCAGCCGGTCGAGCAGATCGTGCCAATCGGCCGGATTGCGATAAAACGATGCGTACAGATCGAGGACCTCGTTCACACGGATCTTGTCCTGGAGTCGGCTCTCTTGGAGCTGAACCCCGAGACGTTCGGTGATCTCGTAGCGGTCGGCGATCGGGTCGAGGCCGAGGACGCGGATCGAACCTGCGTCGGGGTGTCGGAGCCCCTCGACGGATTCCACGATCGTGGTCTTCCCAGCGCCGTTGGGGCCGACGATGCCGTAGATCTCACCCTCCTGGACGTCGAACGACACACCGTCGACCGCTCGGGTCTCGCCGTACCGCTTGACCAGTCCTTCGACTTCGATGACGGGCACGATTGCTCCTTTCGATTCCTCGCAGCCAGCGTGACGGAATGACATGAGGCCCGGTATCGCCCGAGCGGCCACGGCTGTTCGCCGACGGGTTGACCCGCCCATCAACCGTTTGGTGGATGCCGAGAACCAGACCCATGGCCGACTCGACGGGGGAACCTGTGCGCCGGATGATGTCGTGGCAGAGAGAAGGGATCTCCCATGACCACGACCGAGACCAAGACCACCCCTGAGATGCGCGCCGAGGAACGTTCGAATGCGTTCGCCGGTGTCGTGTGGCACACGGTGGTGTTTGCGCAGTTTGCCCACCGCGACCGGGCCGCTTCCGATGGCGCGGCCGAGCTCCGTCCCTTCGGCGACCTCCTT
>CBDTYK010000364.1:0-1895 GCA_965364595.1 uncultured bacterium | reverse complement strand
TGGATCTGCGCCACGCGGGCCTCAAGGCCCTGGCGAGCCTGCGGATGGAGAAGGGCTACCGGGACTACGGGCACGACATCGACAACACCGACGACCCCTACGAGGCCGGGCTCGGGTTTGCCGTCGACCTCGACAAGCCCGGCGGATTCATCGGCCGCCAGGCTTCGTTGGATCGCACAGCGGCGGGACCCCCCACTCGCCGGCTCGCGCAGATCCTGCTCACCGATCCCCACCCGCTGATGTTCCACGGCGAGATCGTGTACCGGGACGGAGAGGCGGTCGGCTACCTGCGGGCTGCCTCGTACGGCCACACGCTCGGTGGTGCCGTCGGTCTGGCAATGGTCGATCGAGGTGAACCGATCACCGCGGGCTGGATCGAGTCGGGGAGCTGGCACGTGGACGTCGCCGGCCGGCGCCACGACGCCGTCGCCTCGCTCAGCCCGCTGTACGACCCGACCAACGAGCGAGTTCGTCAGTGACAGGTCCCAGCCGGAGTCGTTGAATCTGGTCGAACGACCCGGGTCGATCCTGCTCCCAACGACCACAATGGGACTGCGATGCCTGCCAACCTCTCACCGGAGTACAAGAACGCAGAAGCGGCGTACAAGAAGGCGAGTGATCCGAGAGAGCGCCTCGATCTGCTCCGCACGATGTTGCGCACCGTTCCCAAGCACAAGGGGACCGATCATCTCCAGGCCGACATCAAGTC
Organism: uncultured bacterium; assembly: GCA_965364595.1. Classification (GTDB taxonomy): domain Bacteria; phylum Actinomycetota; class Acidimicrobiia; order Spongiisociales; family ZC4RG35; genus JAHEDH01. Next base: position 1,186 of record CBDTYK010000364.1, on the reverse strand, counting down.
GCGCATCAAGGAGCTCACCGAGGAACTCGCGGGCCCGAAGAAGGGCGGAGCCAAGAGCGGACCGCCGACGTCGTTCCGCCCCGAGGGCGCAGCTCAGATCGCCTTGGTCGGGCCACCCAACAGCGGGAAGTCCAGCTTGCACGCTCGACTGACCGGGTCGCATGCCACCGTCGGCGAATACCCCTTCACGACCCAGTTCCCCCAGCCGGGGATGATGCCGTACGACGACGTCGCCTTCCAGTTGATCGACCTCCCGCCAATCTCGCCCGAGCACCCGATCCCATGGATCGGGAACGCTCTCCAGGCGGCGCACGGGTGTCTGCTGATCGTGGACCTCTGTGAAGTGGGGTGCATGGAGCACGCCCTGGAGGTTCGGGACGTCCTGGCTGAACGCAAGATCGTGCTCTCACCGGTGTGGCCCGGCAACGTCGCCTCAGGAACGCCACCCTCCGACGACGGCGACCCCTTCACGATTCGCATCCCGACGCTGCTCGTCGTCAACAAGGCCGACCGCGTCGACGACCCGCAGGCGGAGATGGCGATCTTCGAGGATCTCACCGACATGCACTACCCGGCGATCGCCGTGTCGGCGGAGACGGGGGAAGGCGTGGACCGGCTCGGAGCATTCCTGTTCTCGAGCCTCGAGGTCATCCGGGTCTACACCAAGACCCCCGGCAAGCCGGCAGACATGGAGCGCCCTTACACCTTGCGCAGCAGCGGAACCGTCCACGACGTCGCTGACATGATCCACCACGACCTGGCCGAATCACTCGCGTTCGCCCGGCTGTGGCGGGAGGGCAGCTACGACGGAGCACACGTCGGAGCCGACCTCGCACTCGCCGACGGCGACGTGCTCGAACTCCACACCTGAGGGGCCGTCAACGCTGCTCGGCGAACCACGCTCGCAACCGGGCGAACCCCTCATCGAGGCTGACGGCCGGCTGCCAGTCGAGCGCTTCGCGCGTTTCCCGCTGGTCGAACCAGTGCGCCGTCGACAACTGCTCGGCCAGGAACTCGGTCATGGGCGGATCGTCCTGACGACCTGACGACTCCCACACCCGCTCGGCGAGCCGGCCACCGAATCGAGCTACGGCAACGGGGACGCGAACTCGCGGCTCGTCGAGACCCGCTGCGGAAACGATTCGCGCCACCAGCTCGCCGATCGGGCGAGGCTCACCGTTCGAAA
>CBDTYK010000363.1:0-1907 GCA_965364595.1 uncultured bacterium | reverse complement strand
GAGGTAGGTGCTCTGCCATGCGGGCAGTCTCGCCGCCAGCGCAGCAATCTCCGCTCGGTGGCTCTCCAGCGCGTTGACCTCCGGCAGGCTCGACGACGTTGCGATGAATCGAGACACCCAGATCGCAGTCATCTCCGCCACGTCGCCGATCTCGGTGTCGTCGGCGCTGAGCGGGTATGCAGGCCGATTGAACATCACGTCGATCGTCGCCATGTACGACGTCGTTCTCGAGAGCAGGCGTGCCGTCGCGATCGAACGATCGGAGAACGAGACGCTCGTTGATCTCAGGTCTGCCCACTCGTCGGTCGTTGGAAGGTTCGAGGCGTGACCGAACAGGGTTCGCGCCGCGGCGTCGAGGGCAGTGGAAATCGCAGCGGCGCCCTCGCGATCGCTGAGGTCTCCCGTGGCCAAGTCGGCGATGACCGGGTCGGCCGACGTCAGTGTCTCGGACAGGGCGATCGAGGCGTCGTCGATCTCATCGAGGGTTGCCTGCACCGTGGCATCGCCACGGCCAGCCAGGAACCAGGCGGACGCCACGAGCAGTGCAAGACCGACAGTCAACACCGTCCCGATGAACACTCGCCGCGCCACCACGGATCCCTCGGTGTCGAGCTCCTGAGGCGTCCAACCGGAGATGTCGACTGCTTCTGGGTTGGCTGTCCACATCTGATCGATCAGATCGTTCGTGGGAGCCAACACATGTCGGACCGGTTGGCTCACCACGAGTCTTGGATGTTCGAGCGTGGTCACGCCGGCCGACGGCTGGCCGTCTGCGACTTCGAGCGGCTCCTCGCTTCTGTGCGCCGCCGAGGGTGCAGCGGACAGCGGCGGAGCGGCCGGACCCGGCTGGTGTGCCGGTCGCATGTCGAGCTCGAACTGATCGAGTCGTTCCGTGACGGTGGGTTCCGTGAAGGGCGGAGGAGTTTCGGCCGTTGCCGGAGCGGATGCACCGGCACTCGATCTCGCATGGCGAGAACTCCGGCCGCGTGAACGTTTTCCCGACCCTTCACTGACCGTCGAAGGGTCGATCCGGTGGTCGAGGAGGCAGCGACCGTCGACAACCGTTACCCGAGCCGAGCAATCGGTACAGTACGCATGTGCCAAGATTCCATCTCCGTGGTCGATCCGCCCGGATGCCCCACGAAATGTCCTGACGTGCAGGTTACCTTCACTCGCCTCGATAGGGAACTACCCGCGCCCGAACCTGCCCGTCCCGGCGACGCCGGCTTCGATCTTCGGTCGACCGAGGATTTCGAGCTCTCCGCCGGCGGTCGCGCCTCGGTGCCCACCGGCCTCGCCATTGCGTTCCCGCCAGGACATGCTGCGCTCGTCCTCCCACGATCCGGTCTCGCTGCTCGACACGGGATCGGGATCGTCAACGCTCCCGGATTGATCGACTCGGGGTATCGCGGCGAAATCCGCGTGCTCCTCGTGAACCACGGAGACGAGGCCGTCCAGATCAGTCGCGGCGAGCGGATCGCCCAGCTGATGTTCGTGTCGCTGGCCGATCCCACCTGGGAGGAGGCGGATTCGCTCCCCGATTCCGAACGCGGCACCGGAGGATTCGGGTCCACCGGTCAATAGTCGTTTGGTGCAGTCGTTCGAGGGGGCGCTATCATCTCCAACTCTGCGGAAGTAGCTCAGCTGGTAGAGCGCAACCTTGCCAAGGTTGAGGCCGCGGGTTCGAGTCCCGTCTTCCGCTCCAATGTCGATGAATCGATGTTGAGGTCCGTCAGGATCACGGCGACGTGGCCGAGTGGTTAGGCACGGGTCTGCAAAACCTGTTACCCCGGTTCAATTCCGGGCGTCGCCTCGAATTCAGTTCCCGGGCCCTTAGCTCAGCGGGAGAGCGCTTCCCTGACACGGAAGAGGTCACTGGTTCAATCCCAGTAGGGCCCACACCCGAA
>CBDTYK010000362.1:0-1936 GCA_965364595.1 uncultured bacterium | reverse complement strand
TGAGGCACGGCGCCGAGCCATGGACGCACTCGACGTCGACGATCCGACCGCATGTCCGACAAACCAGGTGGTGATGGTTGTCGCCGATCTCGTGCTCGAAGCGGGCCGGCGACTTGGCGGGTTGGATCCGACGAAGCAGGCCCTTGTCTCCGAGCACGCCGAGCGCGTCGTAGACGGCCTGACGTGAGATGGCGCCGATCTCGTCGCGGACGGCATCGGCGACTTCGTCGGCGGTGCCGTGTGAGAGCCGTTCAACCGCTCTGAGGACAGCAAGCCGCTGCGCCGTGACCTGGAGCCCATTGCTGCGAAGCGACTCCGCCGGGTCGATCTGTGACTGGGAGGTCATCGTGCTCGATCATGGTGGCAATTCTGGATCTTGTCAAGATTTGGGCTGAGTCCGACAAAAGTGCAGGCCTCCTCGGAATCATCGAAGCCTCTGACTCCGTAGCGTTCGACACATGACCGCCATCCGCATCGAAAACCACGGCGCCGTGCGCCGCCTGATCCTCGCCCGTGCTGGCGAGTACAACACCATCACCCCTGAGCTTCGAGATGAGCTCGACGGAGCATTGGATTCGGCCGACGCCGACGACTCCGTCAAGGTCGTGGTGATCAGCGCAGAGGGTCCGGCGTTCTGCGCCGGCTTCGGGCTGGACTGGTCGACGATCCATCAGGCCGACGATGAGGCAACCGAGCGGGTGTGGGATTCGGTCCAGGACATCCAGATGATCGGCGAATATGGGAAGACCTTCGCCAAGCTCCATTCGATATCGAAGCCGACCATCGCTGCGGTACACGGATGGTGCGTGGCGGGCGGCACCGACATGATCCTCAACGCCGACATCATCATCGCTGCCGAGTCAGCGCGCTTCGGGTATCCGCCCGCCCGGGTGTGGGGCGTGCCCGAGGCGCCGTGGGTGTGGGTGGCTCGGTTGGGATTGGAACGCGCCAAGCGATACCTCTTCACCGGAGACGAGATCAGCGGGCGCGAGGCTGCCGAACTCGGCCTGATTCTGGAGTGTGTTCCCGATGACGAGCTCGAGGCACACGCTGTCGGATTGGCGGAACGGATGGCGATGCTCCCGCTCAACCAACTGCAGATGATGAAGTGGCTCCTGAACGACGTTGCCAGCCACCAGTACAAGCCTGACACGAGCCGGCTGCTCGGGTTCCTGTTCGACGGTGTCGCCCGTCACACCCAGGAGGGTCATGACTTCGTGGCTCGTGCGCAGGAAGTGGGCTGGCGCCAGGCCGTCAGGGAACGAGACGAACCGTTCGGCGACTACGGATCCCGCTGATGCGACGCCGGAAGAGGAGGCACCTCTTCGCCTGCGCAGGCCTGTGAGTGGAGAAGGTGGCGACAGCGGATAAATACCGCAGCCGACCGTCGTCGGGCTCCGCCTGGCGCGAAGCGCTAATTCGACGGCTCGACGGTCACAATTCGGCTGCAACCGGCCCTTCGACCGCCGGTGCCGCCAGATCCTCGCCGGGCGGCCAGCGCAGCACAACCATGACGATGCTTGCGGTGGCCGCGAGCGACAGCACGGCCTCCCACCACTCGACGGTGTCTGAAGAGCAAGACTCGGCGACACCCCCGGAGTCGGACCCGCTCTGGGATAACGTCGTCCCGCCGACGCCGATGCGCCAGCCCTCCTCGAGCCCGCGAGTCGCTGGATCCACTTCGACCACGGACCCGTCGGAGAGGGTCGTACTGCAGACCGGATCGGCATGGCCGAATGCAGCCAGCATCGGCAAGACGATCGCCGCCGCCAGGAGCGGCCGAGCGATCGGCGCCCACGTCGGCTCGGGGGCGGGCCGCACACGCCGCCGGAGGGCGAGCCCCCATGCAATCGCGGCCACCAGCCAGAACGGCATGGTCTCCAGAACGAGAATCCCGGCGATCACCGAAGCCATGACGGCCGCCGGCAGCAGCGAC
>CBDTYK010000361.1:0-1947 GCA_965364595.1 uncultured bacterium | reverse complement strand
CCCGCCAGATACCGGTCGCACGGGCTCCCTGACCCGACCGCGACGGCAACGCACCGCAAGCTGTGGTGCGATCGCCGGTCGGCGATCGAAGGGACTGCCTGACCGGGCCGGCAATCAGCCTCGACGACAGTGCGGGGAGTCGAATCCGGCGGGGTCAACCAGGCGTGGACTCGAGCTGCATCCGCACGTGGTCTCGATCGATGTCGGCGTGTGCCACATGGGGCTCGATCGACCGGCACGCAAACGAACTGCGGCATCGTGCGCTCTCCTGAGGAGAGCGAGAGCTACGGTCCCTGGCGTGATCGCCTTCTTCACGACACTCCGCAGCCTGGTCGCCGCCGTACGACGAGGGTTGAGTGACCCGCAGTTCCGGGCGCTCGCCTTCCTGGTGGTGGTCCTGCTCGCATCCGGAACCTTCTTCTACTGGCGATTCGAAGACTGGACCTTGATCGATTCGCTCTACTTCTCGGTCATCACGTTGACGACCGTGGGGTACGGGGACCTCGCTCCGAGCACGACGCCTTCGAAGATCTTCACGATCGTCTACGTGTTGATCGGGCTCGGCATCCTCGTCTCGTTCCTGAGCGCCGTCGCCGGCCACGCCGTCGAGGCCCGCATCGAACGCCAGGAGAAACGAAAGCCCGGTGGAGCCGATCCCGGGCTGGAGTGAACGCCGGCGGATCGGTGCCTTCGCAGTCATGTCCCGCCCGACGACGCGCATGGGTCTTTAGGACTAGTCCCAACGGATCCTGACCAAATCCCACTGTACGTGTGAATACCGCCACTTACAGTGGGATTCGGGTAGAACAAATGGAGGCAACAGTGAGCACGTACACGGGCAGGCTCGAGATGACGGAGATCCTCGATCGACCACTCGAGGTCTATCTCGATCTCGACCAGGAGTCACTGGCGATGTGGACCGTCGATGGCGAAGAGATCGGCGAATGGCCGCTCGGCACCGTGCAGATCACTGGTCGCGACGACGGCTTCACGTTCAAGATCCACGGCATCCCCGCGTGGGTGCGCACCAACGACGACGGTGCGTTCGCGACCGAGATCGGCCTGCGGTGGGCGCCACCCCGGCTGCGCCGGCTGATGGCGGCACACGCCCGACCGACCGAACGGTACCCGGCTCTCACCTGACGGCGAGGGACGCTCCGACGTCGTTCACAGAAGCGAGTGGACGAAGTCGAGCTTCTCGACCACCCGAGGCGGGAGCACGAACGGATAGAGGTCGCCCTGACCGATCGAACGTGACATGGCGTTCATCCCGAGCGTCAAGGCCAGCCAGCGATCGATCAGCGGGCCGATCGACAGATGGCTCGTGTCCGACCCGGCGTTGTGCCCGGCAGTCGCCGACGGATCACCCACAGCCAGTCCGAACGAGTCGGCGCTCTGCAAGCCGGAGCGGATGTGGAGATAGTGGGCGAAGGTCTCAGCCCAGTCCTCCCACGGATGCATCGTGGCGTACTGACTCACGTGCGTCAGCGACCAGTCGCTGGGAGGACCGCCGGCGTAGTGGCGTTCCCGTTGCGCCTCATAGGAAACCCGTTCGTCACCGAACAGCTCCCGGAAGCGGTCGATGTGCCCCCGGCGCTCGACCAAGATCGGCCAGTAATAGTGCGCGATCTCGTGACGGAGATGGCCCAGCACCGTCCGGTAGGGCTCACCGAGCTGCTGGCGCACGAACTCACGGTGGGCGTCGTCGGACTCGGAGAGATCGAGGGTGATGACGCCATCCTCGTGACCTGTAGTGACGTCTCGGCCGCGTGAAGAGAGCAACTCGAACCCGACACCGTTCATCGGATCCTCATCGGAGCCCACGACCGGGAGCCCGAGGTCGCGGAGCTGGAAGATCAGCCTCCGCTTGGCGCTCTCGGCGTCGGCGAACGCCGCCATTGCGTCGGCTTCGGCGTCGTTGGGCCGGACGGTGGTGAGCCTGCACGA
>CBDTYK010000360.1:0-1966 GCA_965364595.1 uncultured bacterium | reverse complement strand
AACCGGACTCCTCGCGGGCGTCACCTACATCGACTCGCGGAAATCATCGAACGTCGACCAGTCGGCAATGCTGGGCGAACGTGCCGGGATCTGGAGCCAGCAACGTTGCGCCGCCTCGCGTATGCTGACTTGAAGATCCACTCCGTGTTGCGAAAGGGGCACTCGTGAGCGACAGGCCGAACATCCTGATCATCTGGGGGGATGATATCGGGATCAGCAACCTCAGCTGCTACAGCGACGGGCTCATGGGGTATCGAACCCCGAACATCGACCGACTTGCCGCAGAGGGCATGCGCTTCACCGACTATTACGGCGAACAGTCGTGTACGGCAGGCCGGGCGGCGTTCATCACCGGGCAGAACCCGCTTCGCACCGGACTCACCAAGGTCGGGATGCCGGGCGCCGACATCGGGCTCCGCGCCGAGGATCCCACGATCGCCACGGCCCTCAAGGAACAGGGCTACGTGACCGGTCAATTCGGCAAGAACCACTTCGGCGATCGCGACGAGTTCCTGCCAACCATGCACGGCTTCGACGAGTTCTTCGGCAACCTGTACCACCTCAACGCCGAGGAGGAGCCCGAGCACCCGGACTACCCCGACCCCGAGCACTTCCCCGACTTCAAGGAACGCTTCGGCCCCCGCGGGGTGATTCACTCGTGGGCGAATGCCGATGGCTCCCAGCGCATCGAGGACACCGGCCCGCTCACCAAGAAGCGCATGGAAACGGTTGACGAGGAATTCCTGGCGGAGGCGCAGCGGTTCATCCGCGATGCCAGCGAGGGGGACGACCCTTTCTTCCTCTGGTTCAACACCACACACATGCACTTCCGAACCCACACGAAGCCCGAGAGCCTCGGCCAGGCGGGCCGCTGGCAGTCGCCGTACCACGACACCATGGTCGATCACGACCGACACGTCGGAACGCTGCTCGACCTCCTCGACGAGCTCGGCATCGCCGACGACACCATCGTGATGTACTCGACCGATAACGGCCCGCACATGAACACCTGGCCCGATGCCGGGATGACGCCATTTCGGAATGAGAAGAACTCCAACTGGGAGGGGGCGTATCGCGTCCCATGCCTGGTTCGGTGGCCCGGCAAGATCGAGGCGAGCTCGGTGCGCACCGGAATCGTCAGCCATGCGGATTGGTTCGTAACCCTGCTGGCGGCGGCCGGCGAACCCGATATCGCCGCGAAGCTCGCTGCAGGCACAGAGCTCAACGGCCAGACCTACAAGGTGCATCTGGACGGATTCAACCAACTCGACTACTTCACCGGTGCGGCGGCCGAGAGCCCGCGGCCCTACTTCTTCTATGTCAACGACGATGGGCAGCTCACGGGAGTTCGCTTCCACAACTGGAAGGTGGTCTTCTACGAACAGCGGACCGAGGGGACGCTGAGAATCTGGGCCGAGCCATTCGTCGAGCTGAGGGTCCCGAAGATCTTCAACCTGCGCACGGACCCGTTCGAGCGTGCGGACGTGACATCGAACACGTACTACGACTGGTTGTTCGATCATGCCTTCATCGTGGTTCCGATCCAGGCATTCGTGGCCCAGATGTCGCAGACGTTGGTCGAGTTCCCGCCCCGGCAGAAGCCGGCAGCGTTCAATATCAGCCAGGTCATGGAGAAGCTCCAGGCAGGCGTCACGAGCGCGTGATCCTCTCATCCTGGAACGAGGGCGCGGCCTGAAGCGAGTTGCTTGCCTTCTTCGACGCATACGCCGGATGCTCGGCCGGACCGCCGCCGCCTCGTGGGAGGGACCTTCGATGGCGCTGCTCGTCGACCACGACGATGCCGAGCGAGAGTACGCCTACGAGAGCAAGGCGGGTATCTTCGAAATCGATGAGCCGATCACGGTGACCGCCGCTCGGCTCGGATGGACCGTGGCCAGTAGGGCTCGCGATTGGAGCATGGTGTTTCCGGATGAACTCGACCAGCGGCGCTGACGCAGCACGCTCA
>CBDTYK010000359.1:0-1995 GCA_965364595.1 uncultured bacterium | reverse complement strand
CAGATCGCCTTGGCACGCATCTCCCTGCGCTCACGGTCGTCCTTGCGCTCGAACGCGGGAGGAGGGAAGAAGAGGTGAGCGTGGTTTCCTCGACACAATCCTCTCGGCTGCCATTCGTCGTTCACGGATATCCTCCAACTCTCCGTAGTTGCCGGGCGCAACGGAATCTAGAAAGCCCTTCCATTATTGCCCAGGAAATATCTGGAAATCAAGCAAGAAATGTTCACATGCCGTTCACGTTGTCTGTCCCCCCTTCGGGGGGACGGACCGCCCGCCGAGATGTTGAACGGCCCCTGGACACTGCTGCTCAACACTGAGTGATCGGGCGGTCAGGGGGGCATCGTCAGATCGCCCACGAAGTTCGATTCCCCCCTTGCTGCCCCAGAGGGCAGTGCGTCCCCCCGGAGGGGGGACAAACAGGGCGCCGGGCCGAGCCTACGAAGGGACGTCCACCTCGAGGTACCAACCCTCGACACCGATGACCTCGATCGGATCACCAGGCGAGATACCGGCCTCGCGATGTGATGTCGCCCGCCACACGGCGCCATCGATGTCGACCTCTCCGTCGGGGGTCAAGGCAGTGACCGCCTGGCCGACCCGACCGATCAGTCCCTCACGTCCAATCGTTTGAGTCGAGAACCTCGACCGGGCGACGGTCGGCATGGCGAGCAGGAAGAAGAAAGCTGCTGAGCCGATGGTGAGCAGCACACCCGGGATGCCAGGGCTGATCTGTGGCGCGGCGTCGGTGAACCAGAACCCGGCCACGGCGAGACCCACGATCCCCACAGTCGTGAACAGGAAGATCCCGCCGCGTTGATACGACCAGGCCATCAACAGGACGGACAACACGGCGAGCACCACCGCCCACCACCGAACCGGGAGCACTGCCAGGCCGTACCCCGCCAGGACCAGTGAAACCGCAGCCGTACCGGCGGCGATCCCGGGTCCGATGGCATAGAACTCGAAAGCGGCGACCGTGAGGCCGGCGACCAGGAAGAAGAACGCAGCCTCGGGACTCGCCGCCAGCCGGAAGAACTGATCGATCAGGTTGGGTTCACGAATGACCGTTTCGAGGTTGGTGACTCCGTCTTCGAACTCTCGAACCGTCTGAAGGACGACGAAGCCGTCAGCGATCGCGACCTCCCGGCCGTTCAGGTACTGGCCGACCTGCCGGGGTGCAGCGGACTCGGAGCCGACCTCGTCGAAGAGATCCGTGTCGTCGACCAGGGCCGCCGCGTCCACGAAGTCGGTGAGCCCGGCCAGGTCGATCACCGGAGCACTGTCATCGTCACCGGCGATGGTCGGCTCGAGGTAGCCGATCTCCGAGCCCGGGGCGGCGAGCACCACGTCGGCGGCGAGAGCGACCTGGGCAGCTCCCCCGTATGCCCGTGCCGGAGCCGCGCCGATCCAGGTCACGACCGGCAGGGGCGGGTTCGCCACGAGTTCGGCGAGCTCTGCGAGCTGCTCGGGTCCGGCGACCACGCCCTCCGAGTCGATGGCCAGGACCACGTATTCCACAGAGCCGGATGCGGCCGCTGCCTCGATGGACTCGATGGCGAACTCGATGATCCGCTCGTCCCAGACCCCCGAGAGATCGATGACATCCGCCGTCCTCGGTTCCGTCTGAGCAACCGCGAGCGAAGAAGCGAGGAACGCCGCGATGAACGCGGCGATCAAGACAATCGAGGAACGGTGCTTCACGAGCGGAAGATTGTACCGGGGCCACAGATTGCGAAATCGGCCCCACTCGCTCGTCGGGCACTCGGACCGACGCCCGGCGGGCGCAGCGAGTCAGGCGCTACGCTGGCGGGCCATGGCCGCCATCTTGCTGATCGCCGACGACGAGTGGGTGCGAAACGACGTCTCCGCTTCGATCGCGGACCCGTCGGTCTCGCTCACGGTCCTGGAGGATCCCTCGGGGATCGCCGGGGCCGCCGGCACTCGTCGCTTCGACCTGTACGCCGTCGACATGCAGATCGCGTCGACGGGAGGGAT
>CBDTYK010000358.1:0-2054 GCA_965364595.1 uncultured bacterium | reverse complement strand
AGAAAGCCACCGACGAACAGAGACACGTAGCCGAAGGCGAGCAGGAACGTGTTGATGAAGTCGAGCGCCTCCTTGAACCCGGACAGCTGGTCCTCGGCGGCGGTCGCCGCATCGACAACCGACGTGTCCTCGGGAGCGATTTCCTCGATCGCAGCCACCAATTGCTCGGGTGAGGTGTTGCCGGCAGCGACGACCGAGATCGTGTCCACCGTGCTACCTGCGTCGAACAGCCGTTGTGCCGTGTCGAAAGCGACCGAGACGAAGGTCGCCCCCCCGAAGTTCGAAGATCCTCCGAGGCCGATCGTTCCCACGACACGGAATCGCTCCGGCTCGCCCAGCGCGATCACGGCCACCTCGTCACCGATCTCGATGTCGAGCCGCCGAGCGCTCGAGCTGTCGATGACCAGGTCGCGGTCGCCGTCGGGGGCAGATCCATCGCGCACGGTCAATGGATTCGCAGCGTCGGACCACGAGGTGGCGATCGTCGGTGGCCCGAAGCCACCGAGTGCTTCGCCGTTCGGATCGATGAGCGTGACGAGCCCGGCCACGGTACCCACTGCCGTCTCGACCTCGTCGAGCGCCGCGATCTCCTGGACGAGGCTCTCGGGGAGTCGCTCCGGAAAGGTGAACGAGGCCAACTCGTCGTTGACGTCGCTCGTCACCTGGGCATCGATCCCGGCGAAGGACTCGGAGAACAGATCGGAGAAGACCCGGTCGAGCGTGTCGGTGAACACGTAACTGCCAGCGATCAGCCCGGTGCCGAGCATGATCGCCAGGACCGTGAGCGCGAGTCTCAACTTGTGACCCAGAAGCCCCTTCAGGGTGGCACGAAGCATCAGACCTCGAGCGTCTTGATCCGGTCGAACACAGCTTCTGGCGTCGGGTCGGCCATCTCGTCGACGATCTCGCCGTCCTCGAGGAAGACCGCCCGGTCGGCGTAACCGGCGGCGACCGGATCGTGTGTGACCATGACGATCGTCTGCTGAAACTCGTCGACGGCGAGTCGCAGGAACTGCAACAGCTGGGCGCCGGACTTCGAGTCGAGGTTGCCGGAGGGCTCGTCGGCGAAGATCACGTCCGGCCTCGAGGCGAGTGCCCTCGCAACGGCCACGCGTTGCTGCTGGCCACCCGACAGCTCCGACGGCCGATGACTCAAACGGTCCCCGATCTCGAGCACATCGATCACCCGGTCGAACCAGGCACGGTCGACCTTGGTGCCGGCGATGTCGAGCGGAAGCGTGATGTTCTCACTCGCGGACAGAGTGGGCACCAGGTTGAACGCCTGGAACACGAACCCCACGCGAGTGCGTCGGAGCAGTGTGAGCTCCCGGTCGTCGAGCTCACCCAGATCTTGCTCTCCGATGAAGACCTTTCCCGACGAGAGATCGTCGAGACCGGCGATGCAGTGGAGCAGCGTCGACTTGCCGGAGCCGGATGGCCCCATGATCGCCGAGAAGCGTTCCTGCTCGAACGACACGGAGACGCCGTCCAGCGCACGTACCTCGGTTGGGCCCGAACCGTAGATCTTGGTTGCTTCTTCTGCTCGCACCGCTGGGATCATCGTTGCGAGGCTAACCAGCGGCCATCTCTACCTGGATCGACCGAGCTGCTCAGTGGCGACTACCGGCGAAGCCCTGTTGTCGCCACGCCTCGTAGGTGACCACGGCGACCGAGTTCGAGAGATTCAAGGATCGGACGCCAGGCCGCATCGGAATGGTGAGCACGTCATCGAGCCATCCGGCGGAGAGCACGACCTTGCCGAGTCCGACCGACTCTCGTCCGAACAGGAGGGCGTCTCCCGGCTGGTAGTCGACCTCGTGATACGGCGTGGCTCCCGACTTCGCAAGCGCGAAGATCCGGCCGCGGTGTTGTGATCGCCAGGTCCCGAGGTCCGGGTGGACCGTCACCGCCGCTCGTTCGCGATAGTCCATGCCTGCACGGCGGAGCCGGGCGTCATCGAGCGTGAACCCGAGCGGCTCGATGAGATGCAGGCTTGCGCCCGTATTGGCCGCCAGCCGCATCGCATTCCCCGTATTCGGCGGAATCTCCGGATG
>CBDTYK010000357.1:0-2062 GCA_965364595.1 uncultured bacterium | reverse complement strand
CTACAAGTTCTCCACGTACGCCACGTGGTGGATTCGTCAGGCGATCAGCCGGGCGATCGCGGACAAGAGCCGCACCATCCGAGTCCCCGTCCACATGATGGACACGATCAACCAGGTGTACGCGTCCGAGAACGAATTGGTCAAGCGACTAGGCCGCACGCCGACCCTCGAAGAGATCGCCGAGGAAGCGGGCCTCACGCTCACCAAGGTCAAGGACGCCAAGCGGGTTGCACCCGAACCAGTGTCGATCCACCAGCCGGTGGGCGACGAGACGGCGACTCTCGGCGACTTCATCGAAGACGTCGACGCCATGGATCCGTTCGAGGTCGCACTGCTGGCGTCACGAATCGACGAACTGGGCGTGGTCATGGCCGAGCTCAACGACCGGGAACGTGACGTGATCATCATGCGCTACGGGCTCGGGAACATCGAACCCAGGACACTCGACGATGTCGGCCGGCATTTCAACGTCACCCGTGAGCGCATCCGCCAGATCGAGCACAAGGCGATCGCCAAGATGCGCAAGCCCGGCACCCTGCTCTCGAGCATCCAGCGCTGAGCCCGCCGAACGCGACTGATCGCCGACCCGAACGGTCTGGTCCGGAGCCGGCGATCATTCCGAAGAAGCACCCACCAGCGTTCAGGCTGAACGAACCAGTTGGTGCAACTCCTCGAATGTCGCTTCGAGCGGCAGGTTCGCCTCTTCTCGTGACGGGCGTCCCCGCCCGCGCTTGCGGTAGAACGGCTGGCCATCCCAGAAGATGACGCCGCCCCACACGCCCCATTCGATCGTTTGATCCAGAGCCTCCTGCAGGCACAGGATCCTGACCTCACAGCCCATACAGATCTCCTGGGCCGCAGCCAGTTCAGACGGCTTGTCCGAGAAGAACAGGTCGTGCTGGCCCGAGTCGATACATCGGCCGTCGTCGTAGATGTTCATGTTGTCGGTCTCCTCGTGTGTCATGTCGTTCACTGGTGGGTGTCTCTCGGGTGTCTCTGCGGCCAAAACAAAAGCCGCCGGGTGGATCCGGCGGCTTCGACACGTGGTCCTCTACGAGGAGTCAACTGAGGTCGGGCCGCCTTCGGCTCGTGACGAGTGCGCCTGGGACGCCAAACGGGTTGGCGGTGCCGGATGCACGCGTTGCGGACGAGCACGCAGCGATCTGGAGTCCCGTCGTCGGGCTCCAGGTCTTCTCAGGAAGCTGGATCATGTTGTTGATCATCGCTTGCGGCCTTTCGTTGCTCCGGGCACCGTATGCACTTCGTGCATACGGTGTCAAGCGAATAACTGAGATACCAGCGGGGACGATCCCCTCGATCCCCCCGATGGCACCCCCATTCTCCGAGTTGCACGGCCCGCGGCCAGCTTTCCGGGCCTGAGAGCGAGCTTGGGGGAAGCAGGGTCGATGGAAGATGGCTGGTGGATTCGCCGATCAGTGGTCGTGTTGGGGGTGCCAGTGGTCGCCTTCATCGGTGATGAGGCCGTCGGCAGCGGCCGGCCCCCACGAGCCCGCTTCGTAGAACTCGGGATCGTCGTCCAACCCGATCACCGGCTCGAGGATGCGCCACGCCTCCTCTGCCTCGTCTCCTCTGACGAACAGCGTCTGATCACCCACGAGGAAATCGACGATGAGTGTCTCGTAGGCGTCCGGGAGTTCACCGAACACGTCCCCGTAGCGGAATGACAATGATTGGGGCGTCAACTCCATGCCTTCCCCGGGGATCTTCACGTCGAAGCGAAGATCGAAGCCTTCGTCAGGCTGGAGCGTGATGTACATGACGTTGGCATGAACCCGACACGCCCCTTCACCGTCGAAGAGGTAGACGGGTGGGCGTTTGAATCTGACGACGACCTGAGTGAGCCGCTCGGGCATCCGTTTGCCCGCTCTCAGATAGAACGGCACGCCCCGCCAGCGCCAGTTGTCGATACAGACCCTCATCGCTGCATAGGTCTCGGTCGCCGACTCGCCTTCGATGCCTTCCTCGTTCCGATAGCCGGGCACGGCTTCGCCGTCGGCGCTTCCCGCCGAGTACTGGCCGCGCACGACACCGTCGGTCGTCA
>CBDTYK010000356.1:0-2084 GCA_965364595.1 uncultured bacterium | reverse complement strand
TCCATCGGATGTCGGCCCTCCACGTGCAGTCGGAGCGTCGAGGATCCCTCGTTGCGCGGGTGACCAGCGACATCTACCGCATCCAGGAGTTCATGGGTTGGGGCGGCATGGGCATGGTCATCGGGATCTCTCAGCTGACCCTGACGGTCATCGCCATGCTCGTGTACCGGTGGCAGCTCGCCTTGCTCGTGGTCGCGGGCGTGACCGTCTACGCCACTGCCCTGTTCTGGTTCCAGCGCATCCTCGGACGAGCCCACGACCGGGTCAGGGAACGCGTCGCCGATTCGATGAGCGCCCTTGGCGAATCGATCACCGGTCTGCCGGTGGTTCGGGCGTACGGCGCAGAGCAGATCACCTCGAGAAGGGTGCGGACGGCCGTCGATCGACAGTTCGACGCCGAGTTCCGCACGTACACGCTGGGATCGGCGTTGTTCAGCTCCGCTGAGATCTTCGCCGGCTCCCTCACTGCCGGAGTCATCGGCGTCGGTGTTCTGCTGGGAACCGACAACGGCGTGACGACGGGGACGCTGCTGGCGTTCGTCTTCCTCGTCAACTTGCTGGTCCAGCCCGTGCAGACGCTCGTCGAGACTCTGGACTCGGCCCAGGCGGCTGCGTCGGGAATGCGCAGGGTCATCGGCGTGCTCGATACCCCGGTCGACCTCGCCGACCCGCCGAATGGGCGAGTGCTTCCCGACCGCCAACTCGAAGTCTCTGTCTCCGGGCTGCGGTTTCGGTATCCGACCGGCGGTGATGTCCTCGTCGATGTCGATGTCGACATCCCGCCGGGAAGCCGGGTGGCGATCGTTGGAGAGACAGGGTCTGGCAAGACGACCTTTGCCAAGCTGGTGGTTCGGCTCCTCGACGCCAGCGATGGCTCGGTCCGGATCGGCGGGGTCCCTGTCGATGAGATCTCGTTCGATTCGCTGCGGTCACGAGTGGCATACGTCCCTCAAGAGGGCTTCCTGTTCGACACGACCGTCGCCGGAAACGTCCGCTACGGGCGCCCGGAGGTCGACGACGAAGGTATCGCCGAGGCGTTCGACGACCTCGGCCTGAGCGAGTGGATCAAGTCGATGCCGCGCGGGTTGGATACCGAGGTCGGGGAGCGAGGAGGGCAGCTGTCGGCCGGCGAGCGTCAGCTGGTTGCGCTCACACGCGCTTGGCTGTCACAGCCGGACCTGCTGGTGCTGGACGAGGCGACATCGGCGGTCGATCCGGCCCTGGAGGTTTCGCTGCGTCGGGCGATCGACCGGCTCATCACCGGAAGAACCTCCATCACCATCGCACACCGGCTGTCGACCGCCGAGGCTTCCGACTTCGTGCTGGTGTTCGACGAGGGCAGACTCGTCGAGCGGGGGACCCATGCCGAGTTGCTGGCGACGAACGGCGTCTATGCCGCCATGCACGCAGACTGGGCCGCCGGCACCGCTGCCCTGTGAGAACGGAGTCGTGAAGGTTCATCGAAGATCTGAAGACGCAAGACGTAAGACGTGTGACGTGTGACGTATGACGTGTGACGTATGACGTGTGACGTATGACGTGTGACGCTGGACGTGTGACGCCGGACGTGTGACGTCTACCATGCCGGTCATGACTGGAACAGAGCGGTGGTGGCGTCGGCATTGACCTGGCGTCAGCGCGTCCACACGCTCAACGTCGGGCCCCGAGCCCGGCGTTTTTTCGTAAGGAGCACTTCATGACAACGAAGCGGGTCTTCTCTGGTGTGCAGCCCACCGGCAACGTCCACATCGGCAACTACATCGGGGCGTTCCGCAACTGGGTCTCGATGCAGGACGAATACGACTGCATCTACAACGTGGTCGATCTCCATGCGATGACGAGCCCCTACGAACCGGCGAACTTCAGGTCCGAGCGGATCAACATGGCCCGCTCCGTGCTTGCGTCGGGCGTCGACCCCGAACGTTCGCTGCTCTACTTCCAGTCCGAC
The DNA here is from genome assembly GCA_965364595.1 of uncultured bacterium. GTDB lineage: Bacteria > Actinomycetota > Acidimicrobiia > Spongiisociales > ZC4RG35 > JAHEDH01. The sequence goes on along the minus strand of CBDTYK010000356.1, from coordinate 136 downwards.
GTTCCCCACCACGCAGAGCTGGCCTGGATCCTGTCGACCATCACCGGCATCGGGCAGCTGGAGCGGATCGAGGGATCCGAGTGCTCGATCCGGCGCTCCACCGGTATCCGCTACCGCTTCGACCCCGACCAGGACA
>CBDTYK010000355.1:0-2085 GCA_965364595.1 uncultured bacterium | reverse complement strand
TCCTGAGCCGCTTTGTCATGATGAGTGACCTCCTGATCACATGTCTGTAGTTGACCTTCTCAGACTGCCGCAGATCCGGGAGGTCATGGGGCAGATTTCGTCACATGCTCGTACGCGAAAGTCCCACATGCTTTGGGACTTCCGTACCTGCAGAAGCCGAGACCTTTCGAGCCGCGCGTTCAGGCGGCCGGCTGACTGCGCCGCTTCGATCTCCGCCTGCGGCCACCGCCGCTGCCTCCGCCGAACAGGATCCCTGCACCGATCACGAAGCCGAAGTCGTACCAGTTGCCGTTGTTGTTCACCTCGTAGACGTTGACGCCGTCGGTGAACAGCGAGATGAGGAAGGTCAGCGGTGCGATGATCCCGTGCCACAGCCCCAACCAGAAGCCCGCGCCGCCATCCCCGGTGACCGCGGGATTCTCCCCTGGGGCACAGGCGGTCAAGAGCAAGCCGAGCGCGAGGAATGCGACGAGGGCTCCTGCTCTGTGCATGGTCGTGGTCTTCCTCATCGAACCGACACTATCGGAGCATCCCCCTGGGCGTCACCTGTATGTGCGCAGGGCACGGGTCGGCGTCTGGAGGGATGTGAACGATTGCGAAACGGCGAGTGCAAACCCTCGGCGATCCTCGGTTGCACACGTACGGTGACGACATGGCAGCGATCGCCGACACCTTCGATCCGCCCGAAGTGGGTGAGGACTACCTCCTCAAGCACCGACGGGGCAACCGCTGGATGCACTGGATCAACTTCCCGCTGCTCGGAATCATGATCTGGAGCGGGCTCCGGATCTATTGGGCCAACCGTGCCTATTCGATCGGGCCGATCGAACTCTTCCCCGAATGGTTCAACGAAGCACTTGGGCTCGAGCGAAGACTCGCAAAAGGCATGGCCTTCCACTTCACATTCGGATGGCTGTTCACGCTCAACGGCATCGCCTACGGCCTCTATCTCTGGCGCACCGGCGGGTGGCGCAAGATCGTTCCCGACCGACAGCACCTGCGTGAGGCGGTCGACGTCGTGCTCCACGACATCGGGCTGCGCAAGTCCAAGCCGGTGCAGGGCACATACAACGCTGCCCAACGGGTCACGTACAGCGCCGTCATCGTGATGGGAGCGCTCATCGTCATCTCGGGCTTCGCCATCTACAAGCCGATCCAGCTCAGCTGGCTGACGTCGCTGCTCGGCGGATACGAAGGTGCCCGACTCGTCCACTTCCTCACGACGATGGGGTTCGTCGCCTTCTTCCTCCTCCACCTCGTTCAAGTCGGGAGAGCCGGCTGGTCCAACTTCGTGTCGATGATCACCGGCTACGAACGACGTAAAGGCACACCTCGTGACTGAGCCGACCCACGAACGTGAAACACGGCTGCGAGCCGAGGTGGAGGACCGTCCGGCCATATCCGCCGACGAGTATCGAGGCATCTCGCGCCGGTCGTTCCTCACCGCAGGCGCTGCCGTCGCCGGAGGGATCCTGGGGTTCTACGGTCTCCAGAAGCGGCCGGAGATCGACAACATCCCTGACATCACCCGGCGGGCCCACCAACTCAATGAGCGCATCTGGTCGGCGGCGTTCCGCGAAGGGCATCCGGCCCCGACCTTCTCGCCGTCCGAGTCCTCCATCCTGAGGGTCAACGGCCGCATCGGGCTGCGAAGCGAGATCGATCTCGAGACCTGGCAGCTCGAAGTCCAAGCCCCAGACGGCACGGTCCTCGGCACCCACACGCTCGCCGATGTCCAAGCGCTCCCAAAGCACGAGATGATCATCGAGCACAAGTGCGTCGAAGGCTGGTCGCAGATCACCACGTGGGCAGGCGCCCGCTTCTCGGACTTCCAGGCCTGGTATCCCGAACATGCCGACACCACATACGTCGGGCTGGAGACCCCTGGCGGCGACTACTACGTCGGGAGCGACCGGGCGACCATGGACCACCCCCAGACCCTCCTGGTCTACGAGATGGTCGGCCGGCCTCTCGATCAGGAACATGGGGCTCCGCTCCGGCTGGCCACACCGCTCAAGTACGGGATCAAACAGCTCAAGCGGATCGGCGTCATCCGATTCACCGACGAACCGCCCGCCGACTACT
>CBDTYK010000354.1:0-2097 GCA_965364595.1 uncultured bacterium | reverse complement strand
CAGCCAGTAGGCCCCGGCCAGGGCGACGTATCGCAGCACGGCGGCAGAGGCGTCTTCGATCCTGCTCCGCCGAGCCCAGCCGTCGAGATCGGTGAAGTCGATCCGCAGCCAGTCGAGTGATCCGAGACGGTGCAGGGCGACGACCGCAGCAACGGGGAGGATGATGGCGAACAGAGTCCCGAGAAGGGCTCGCCAACGCATGTTGCGTTTGGAGCTCACGGCGAACAATGTAGGACAGGTCGGCCAGTGGTTCCAGGGGTCTACCCTGGCGAGACCAGCAGAGGAGAGCGCGTCATGAAAGTCAAGATCGGTATTGCAGAGTCGAGTCGTGTGGTCGAGCTCGAGATCGGAGACGTCGATGCCTTCGAGAAGATGCTCGAAGAGGAGTTCGGCGGCGGCCCGGGTCTGATCTGGTTCGAAGACACCAAGGATCGGAGGGTTGGAGTCCCAACGGATCGAATCGCGTTCGTCGAGATCGACAAGGAGGATGCCCGACCGGTCGGGTTCGGAGGCTGAGCATGAGAAAGGCCCCGGTGATCCGGGGCCCAATCTCGGGTGCTGTGGTCAGATGTTCTGGTCTCAGATGCTGCGGCGTCGCCGATCGGCGAGCCAGCGCTTCCGCAGTCGGCGCCGCTCGTCCTCGGCGTAGCCGCCCCAGACGCCGGCTTCCTGGTTCGTCTCCAGCGCATACTGGAGGCATTCCTCGTTCACCGGGCAGCTTGTGCAGATCTCCTTGGCCGCTGCGATCTGTGCCACGGCGGGGCCAGTGGATCCAACGGGGAAGAAGAGGGTTGGGTCTGAATCACGACACTCTGCGAGCGTCCGCCAATCAGTCGTTACTGTGAGCACGGAGGGTTCCTTTCCGATGGTGCGCCGTCGAGCGGCGGGATCACTGAGCGTGTGAGGATCCTGTTTCGGGCACACCGAAACACACCTGATTTGAGTGCTTGCACCGCGAACGCTACAGAGGGTTTATGCGTACTGCAATGGAAATCTTGAACTTTTTTTCCGAAACATGGTGAAGATCCTCGGACATCGGGGCAATCCGGCCATCCATCCGGACAACACGCTGATGGGTATCGAATCGGCAGCCAACTTGTGTGATGGCGTAGAGATCGATTTTCGACGGTGCGCGACCGGCGAGCTGGTGTTGAGCCACGACCCGGCAGTCTCCGGAAAGGTGGTTTCCGAGACCCCGTTGGATGTCCTCGTCGAGCAGTACGGGCTGGCGACCGCCGAGGCGCTCTTTGCTCTCGATCTCGACGCCGATCTCGATCTCGAGGTCAAGAATTGGCCGATGGATCCCGGCTTCGAGGACGACCATGCAATTGGATTGGATGTCGCGGCGTCTGCGCGTTCCCGCGACGTCGTCACGTGCTTCTACTGGCCGACGGTGGACACCGTGAAGGCCATGATGCCCGACGTGCCGACGGGACTGTTGTTCGAGCGTGACGTCGGCTGGGCCGCGGCCCTCAATCACGCGTTGCGCCATGAGCATGGCACACTCGCTCCCCACCACACCCTCGTCGACTTCGACCTGGTCAACGCCGCGCACGAGCACTCGATCGAGGTCGCTGTCTGGACTGTCGACGATCGGTCGCTGATCAAGAAGCTGGTCGATCTGGGTGTGGACACGATCATCACCAACAAGCCCGCAGACGTGATGGGCTGGATCCAGGAGGACTTCACATGAGCATCGCCAGCGATCTCGCCGCCGAGTTGAAGGACGCGATGTTGAGCAAGGACGCCCGGCGCCGAGATGTGATCCGACAGGTGCAGACCGAGATCACGCTCGCCCGCAGCGAGCCCGGGTACGACAAGTCGAAAGACGATGAGATCGTCCAGGGTGTGATCGAGTCGTATTCGAAGCGGATGCAGAAGTCGATCACCGAATACGAGGGCTACGGCGAGCGCGGTGCGGACATGGCCGACAAGTTGAAGTTCGAGGTCGAGTACCTGAGCCGGTGGATGCCTCAGAAGCTCGATGAAGCCGCGACCCGCTCACTCATCGAAGCCAAGATCGCCGAATTGGGCGTCGCCGGCGACGAGAAGGCCTCCGGCCGGGTCACGGGGATGATCATGAAGGACCACAAGGAC
>CBDTYK010000353.1:0-2116 GCA_965364595.1 uncultured bacterium | reverse complement strand
TTCAAGGCCCCGAACCGGTCGGAGAGTTTCGAGAGGTCGCCGTCGAAGAGCTTCGCCCCGCGATGGATCACGATCACTCGTTCGCACAACGCCGTGACGTCGGCCATGTAGTGGCTGGTGAGCAGGATCGTCGCACCCTCTTCCTTGGCGTAGTCGGCGACGAAGCTCCGGATGCGTTTCTGCATGGAGAGGTCGAGTCCGAGGGTCGGCTCATCGAGAAACAGCACCGGGGGAGCGGGCAGGAGCGCCGCCAGCGTCTCGACCTTCATGCGCTCACCGAGAGAGAGGTTGCGGACCGGCTTGGTCAAGAGCTCGCCGACGTCGAGCATCTCGGTGAAGCGCTCCCGCCGTGAGCGGTAGTCGGCGTCGCTGATCGAGTAGATCGCCTTACGCACGTCCAGCGAGTCGGCAACCGGCAGGTCCCACATCAGGCTGTTGCGGTTCCCCATGATCAGGGCGACCTTCGTGAGGAACTCGGTGTCCCGCTCGGAGGGGTCGAACCCGATGACGCGTGCGTCGCCGGCCGTCGGGTAGAGCAACCCTGAGAGCATCTTCAATGTGGTCGTCTTCCCGGCACCGTTCGGACCGAGGAACCCGACGACCTCGCCCGGCTCAAGCGTGAAGCTCATGTCCTTGACCGCTTCGACGTTGCGGTACGTCCGATTGACGAGCGACTTCAGCGAGTTGAGGAATCCCTCCTCGCGCACCGGCACCTTGAATGTCTTGGACAGGCCTTCGACGACCACCGACGGCATCGGACCTCCTTCCCGACTCGGAGTCTGACAGCCGAGGGCCGCAGCTGCGCCGCAATTCGATCCCAGGTGCGACCACGACGGTGGGGTCGGACGCCGACGCTCCGCCGAGCCTTCGGTTTCCGATCAGACCGTTCGTCAGCCCTGACGGAGCGGCTGGAACAGTCGGCCCCGTTCCGACCAGAGCGTGATCGCGAGGGAGGCGAGGCCGGCGAGCAGGAATCCGGTCGAGATCGGGATCACGGTTCCGTCGAAGGCTCGATCGAGCAGCGAGCCGAGCAGGGCCCCGCCGGCGATCGAGACCATGCCGATCACGGCTGCCGCCATGCCGGCGACCGAACCCATCGGGTCCATGGCGATCGTGTTGCTGTTCGGGAAGATCAAGGAATAGAGGACGAGCTGGAGGGCCAGCACCGCGATGAAGACGCCGAGCGGCGGTGCGCCATCGGACGCCATCGCAAGCGCCAGCATCAGCCCGCCGACCAGGGTGAATCCGATCGTTGCGCCGTGAACCAGCCGTCGCACGCCGAATCGCGCCACCACAAGCCCGTTGCCGGTCATGGCGACGCCCATCACGGCGGCGATCCCACCGAAGATGAACGGGAACAGGTCGGCCCGGTCGTAGACGTCTCCGAAGATGATCTCCGAGCTGGCCAAGTACGAGCTGAAGACCCCGAAGAGCACTGTCAGCATCAGCGTGTATCCGAGCGTCTGGCGATTCGAGACCACGAAGCGGGCGGCCCGTGCGACCCGGCCGAGCTGGAGTTCGAGTCGGTGTTCGGGGTGGAGTGTCTCGGGAAGCCTGATGGACCAGACGGCGATCAACCCGGCGTAGATCACGCCGAACCCGAACACCCATCGCCACGAGGCGATCGCCAGGATCGCCGCTCCGAGTGATGGGGCGACGACGGGAACCAGGATGAAGATCGCCATGATGAACGACATGATCTTGGCCATGGTCTCGCCCTCGTACCGGTCCCGGACGACGGCCAGGGCCATGACGCGCGGCCCTGCCGAGCCCATCCCCCAGAGGAACCGGGCGGCATACAGCACCGGAAGCGAGGGTGACAGTGCGGATGCAAGCGCCCCGATCGCATAGAGACCCAGCCCGGCGTACAGGGTCGGCTTGCGGCCGAACCGATCGGCGACAGGTCCCCAGACCGCCTGAGCGAGGGCGAGTCCGATGAAGTAGGCGGTGACGATGCCGGCTACCGCCGTCGAGTCGGCGGCCAGCCCGAACGCCTCTCTGATGTCCCCGAACGCCGGCAGCATGAGGTCGATGCCGAGTGCCGTCGACGCCATGATCGCCGCGAGCAGTGCGATGAACTCGGTGCGCGAGATCGAATGGGTGGGCTGGGAGAGGA
>CBDTYK010000352.1:0-2120 GCA_965364595.1 uncultured bacterium | reverse complement strand
GACTCGTCGACGAAGTCGACGCCGAGCGCCTGGAGGATCTGCGCCTCGACGAAGTGACCGATGCGCGCCTTGGCCATCACCGGGATCGACACCGCAGCTTGGATGCCCTCGATCATCTCGGGGTCGGACATCCTGGCGACGCCGCCGTCCTTGCGGATGTCGGCAGGAACACGCTCCAATGCCATGACGGCGACCGCTCCCGCCTCCTCGGCGATCTTGGCCTCGTCCGGCGTGACGACATCCATGATGACGCCACCCTTCAACATGTCGGCAAGCCCCCGCTTGACGAGGTCGGTACCACGTTCCACGTTCATTCTCCTTCCGGTAGTCGGAATGGTACCGACCCTGGTGTGTTCCCGATATTCGCCACCTGCTCGTAGGCGGTGCGGTATCGACCGACCACCCGTCCCCAATCGAACATCTCCACCCGTACCGCACCGGCCGCCGAAAGCGCCTCGATCCGCTCGGGTGCGCCCAGCAGGCGCTGCACCTCCTCGGACAGCGCCCGAGCATCGGAGACATCGAAGTACGTTGCCGCCTCTCCCCCGACGGAGCGGAAGGCGGCCAAGTCGGAGGCGACCACGGCACATCCGGCCGCCATGGCCTCTGCGAGCACGATCCCGAAACTCTCTCCGCCGAGATGTGGCGCCACGTAGATCTGAGCCGACGCCAGGATCTCACGCTTCTCTCGATCGCGGACGCGCCCGTGAAACACGACGCCGTCGACCGACGGACGCTCGGTCCCGACGACGTGCAGTTCAGTGTCGGGGAACGAGGCCCGGATCGCACCGAACGATTCCATTCGGAATGATGGTCACGGGTGACCAGGCATCTGGTAGCGCGGCCATCGCCATCGGACTCACCGCAGTCAACGCAGCGTCTCTCAACAGCCGCACACCGATGCCGTCCAGTGTCTTGTACAGCTTCGATGTCCACGGTGCGACTGCCGCGTGGAAGGTCGCGACCGTCGGCCTCCCGGCGCCGAGCGCCGCAATGGAGACCATCGGCATCAGGGGCTCGTGGACGTGGACGACGTCACAGCCGGCAACTGCGGCACGAACCCTGCGACCCACGGAGGGTCCGAGCGCGATCGGGGCTTGCGAGCCATTGCCGGGGATCGAGATCGAACGCCCGATGTCGACCCCCATCTCATCGCTCACACCGGGACCGACTGCGAACGCGTCGTCACCGCTGGATCGAAGCCGTTCGACGAGGTCGGTGACCACGCTCTGGACGCCTCCAAAGGCCCCGAAGTCGTATGGACAGACGACCGCGACCTTCACCCGGACACCTCACGGTCCGATGGCCAGTTCGGCTGCAACAGGTGCCACTGCTCGGGTGCTCGCCGGATCAGTCCTTCGAGCTCCCGGGCGATCTCGCCGGTGACCCGCGAGACCTCCGCGGTTCGATCCGCGGTCTCTCGGTCGACGGGGATAGGCGGCCGGATCACGACGTGGTGGCCGCCGTCGGGTCGGAAGTAGCTTGCGACCGGCAGGATCGGCGCCCCGGTCCGGAGTGCGAGCGTTGCGGCTCCGGCGGGGAGCGTTGTCGTCTCCCCGAAGAACTGGACCTCCACTCCTCGCCCCTTCAGATCACGATCGGAGAGCAGCGCGACCGCGGAGTTCGAGGCGATGGCACCCTCCAGTTCGCGCATCACCTGCCGCGATCCCGTGGCAAGCACCACGTCGATGTTGAGCTCGTTTCGTAATCCGATGAACCAGTCGCGGATCCGTCGGTTCGCCAGGTTCTCGGCGACGGCCACGACACGGACTCCCAGCGATTCGGCGAGCGCGCCCGCGAATTCCCAATTCCCGAGATGCGGGAGCACGTAGATCATGCCGGTCCCTTCGTCCCGGGGTTTCTCGACGTGCCCGACACCGTCGTGGGAGATCCCGTCGTCGATTGCTGCCCGATTCTTCGGCTGCAACCAGAGGGCCTCGGCCCAATACCGCCCATAGGCCCGAAACGTGCGGTCGAGATGGCGTGAGATATCGGACGTCGGCACCCCTGCCCGGACGGCATGTCGCTGCGCCATTGCGCGTTTGCCGCGTGCGAAGCGCCCGAATACGAGGCCGGCGAACTCTCCGATGGCGACAGCGACCCTCAGCGGCAGGGATGCC
>CBDTYK010000351.1:0-2159 GCA_965364595.1 uncultured bacterium | reverse complement strand
CGCTCGGTCACCTCGGCGAACGAGGCCAGCATCGTGTAGCACTCGAAGTGCTTGCCCGCGTTCGGGTCGGGGGAACCGCCGTACAACGGGTAGAAGTGGTCCCAGTTGTAGACGATGTCGACTCCGAGCTCCTCCGCCTCGACGGCGGCATTGCGGATGTCCCGGTACTCGGCGTGCTGGGGGTGGATCTGGACGGCGATGCGGATCGGATGGTTCATGACCCGGCAACCTAGCCCGCCCCCAGCGCAATCGTTCTTGTGACGGAAATGCGCGCAATATCGACGTTTCCGTCACAAGAACGCATTCAGTCTCTGCGGAGCTCCTGGACGGATCGGGACTCGGCGAGCACGAGATGGAACAGCGCCTCGACGTGGTCGGGCCGGATGCCGCACAGCTCGGCCTCCCTGCGGATGACCTCCATCAGCTCACGCTCACGTTCGGGGGCGAAGATGGGCAACCCGCGTTCGGCCTTCACCCGACCGATCTCGAGCGACATCTCCTGACGCTTTGCGAGCAACCGGACGATCTCCCGATCGACCAGATCGATGTGGGCGCGCATCCGGTTCACGCCGAGCCGGAACATCAGCGCCGCCCACTCCTCCGGCGTCAGTTGCGATTGGTTCGATTTCGCGTTCGGCGGATCGGGGTGCACCTCGAGGACCACACCGTCGGCTCCCACTCCCTGGGCGGCCAGCGCCAGCGGCCCGACCTTGGCTGCCCCTCCGGCAGCGTGTGACGGGTCGACGATCACCGGAAGATGACTGAGTTCTTTTACCTCGGGAATCGAACTGATGTCCAGTGTGTCGGCGGCGCCACCACCGAACGTCCGTATGCCACGCTCGACCATGACAACATCGGGATTCCCCTCGGCCAGCACGTACTCGGCCGCCCACAACCACTCGTCGACGGTGGCCGAGGGCGCCCGCCGCAGCAGCACAGGCTTGCCGGTCCGCCCGGCGACCTTCAACAGCTCGAAGTTCTGCATCGATCCGGAATGGATCTCGATCATGTCCACCCGCTCGGCGGCAGCCTCGACATGCGCCGGTTCGAGCACCTGGCTCACCGTCGGGAGCCCGACAGCCGCCCCGACCCGCTGCAGCATGATCAGGCCTTCCTCGCCCAATCCGCGGAAGTCATATGGCGAGCTGCCCAACTTGTAGGCGTTGGCACGCAGCACGGAACCACCGGCATGTGCAACGGCTTCGGCGACGGTGGAGAGTTGCTGCTCGGACTCGATGGCGCACGGCCCGGCGATCACCGGGAACGGGTCATGACCGAACCGGACGCCGGCGACATCCACGACTGACCGCGCGACGCCGCCTTCGATTCTCACTGCTTTGCGTTCGGTGGGTTCCATGCGTGTCCTCGCCGAGGCACCAAAAAACCCGAAGCCTCCGGGGCTCCGGGTCTCGTGCGTCTCAGCGCTCACACAGACCCGGGCGGGGGCCCGGTAAAGGTCTGCTCGGCGTATCGACGTGTGTTCATGGGGCGTGACGCTACCACGAAGGGCTCCGGCGCGGTCGGATCAGGCCGTCGACGGTGCCTCAGCAACCGCACCGCTGATCTCGAGATCGTTCTCACGTGACGAGATCTCCTGGGTCCGGCCGTACCAGACGAGCAACGCAACGCCGAGCAACGAGCCGGCGAGCCCGCTGATCTGGTTCCATGTGAACGAGCCGAGGGTGGCGTCGCCGTTGCCGAACCGCAGGAAATCCAGCACGAACCGCTGAAGGCCGTACCAGATGATCCAGATCGAGAACAGCTGCCCGTAGCGGAGCGTCGCCCGCTTCTCGATCTGATACAGCACGAAGAAGAACAGGATCGCTCCGAGCATGTCGTAGGCGGCGACGTGGTGATAGACCCCGCAGATCCCATCGGGCCCTGCCTGGGCGGCGGTGCACTCGAGGGCGTTGTGCTGGGGAGCGACGTCGTAGCCGGGTTTGATGGCGTATCCCCAGGCGACATCGGTTGCCTTGCCGAGATGTTCGACGATTCCGAGATCGCCGATCCGACCCACGATCGTCCCCAACACCAACCCGTATGCGGCCGCATCGAACGACGGGAGCCGGGGCAGTTCGACCTTGCTCATGCGCCACCAGGCAGCGAGGATGCCGCCGGCGAAGCCGCCCATGATCGAGAAGTTCCCGTTGATCGGATTG
>CBDTYK010000350.1:0-2168 GCA_965364595.1 uncultured bacterium | reverse complement strand
GGCGAGAGATCGTCGAGACCGAGAGGGGCGACGTCCGGCATCTCCTCTTCGGTCGTCGTCGTTCCCTCGGGAGCCGGTGTCGTCGTCGCCTCGGCGGTGGTCGTGGTGACGGCGACATCGCCGGCGGTCGACGTGGCGCCCGGGTCGGCGGTTTGGGTGCAACCCACCAGCAAGACGACGGCGGACAAGACGGCGATTCGCAAACGCATGGGGACACGATATCGACACAGCCGAGCTACTCCGAAGGCGCGCCTCGACACGAGCCGATCAGGGCCCTCAGGCGCCGGGCAGCGCTTCCTTGACGAGCCCGGCGAGCAGCACGTAGCCCTCGTCGTTCAGATGGACCAGATCATCTGTGAAGAACCGCCCGTCCGGGCGACCCTGCTCGTCGAGCATCGAAGGGAACCAGTCGATGTAGTGCCAACGGTCCTGCTCGGCTATCTCAGCTGCGATCTGGTTGTTGGCCAGCTCCATCTCCGAGAGGTAGTCGAGGCGGCCAGGGCTCGGCTTGATCGAGATGAACCAGCAATCACAGTCCGGCAGGTAGGTACGCGCCATCTGGGCGAACTGGCGGAACTGGTCCGTCACGAAGTCGGCAGACGCTCCCCGCGCGATGTCGTTGTCGCCGCAGTACACCACGAGCCTCGACGGCCGGTGGGGCAGCACGAGGCGCTCGAAGTAGCGCCTGCACGCTTCGAAGGTCGATCCGCCGAATCCCAGGTTGACGGCGTTGGCGACCCCGAGACTCTCGCCGAGCCGCGGCCACATGCGGATGGTCGAGGACCCATAGAACACTGTGGGCGAACCCGTCCTGGTTGCGGCCACACCGAGCTCGAGCGCCCGGACGTCGTACTCGAACTCCTCCTCGACGAGGTCGACCTCTCCTAGATTCGTGATCAATCCGGTGAGGTCTGCCTCGGGCGTCTGAATTCGGTGAGCGAGGTCGATCGCCTCCTCGACGTGGCTGCGGAACTCCCGACGATACGACTCGAGGAAGCGAGCGAGCGCTTCCCGGTCCTCGACGTCGACGCCCCGCTCCTCCATGGTGAACGACGGCTTGATCACACAGGAGAACACGGCCTGGTGGGCCGGTTTGTCGAAGTTGGCGAAGGCCACGGGAACGATCCGGGGCTTGCTCGGGAAGGTGCCGCTCATCAAAAAGGCGCCGGCCCTCAACGGCCCGGGTGACCGCTCGGTCACACTCTCCTCCTCGGTGATCGTGCCTTCGGGTGCGATCGCAAATGGACGCCCGCTCGCCAGCACCTGCTTGCAGTCGTCGAGGAAGGCGTTCTTCCGCCGCTCCTTCTCTTCGGGGGTCTCATCCAGCCACCCGGAGTCGGGCGTGACGACGCCGATGTGCCCGAGTCGGCCGTAGTAGTCGGCACGCCAGTACTCGGTGATCGCGTTGGTCCTCGACACCCTCAGGCCGTCTCCATATTTGGGCTCCATGATGATGCCGCTCAGGAAATGCGAGTCCGGATTGAACAGGAACCCGTTGGGGAGGATCGAGTCCTCGGCGTAGGCCATGTGGTTGTAGATGAAGATGCAGTTGGGATCGTCGGGAAGGTTCTCCGTCCCACTGATCACGTACGGGACATGTGTCAGGGCATCGCGGAAGTAGCGGGTCGACAGTTTTCGAAGCTCGAAGGGCTCGAGGTCCCTGCTGTCGACGACGGCTTGGTAGGTCGATTGCATCGCCTGGAAGAACCGGTGAGACCGCTCGAGATCACGGGTGATGTCGAGCGCGAGACTTGCCACTGCGCTCTCGCTCTCCGTTCCGGTGAAATGGGCGCGGTAGAGACGGTCGAAACCCTCCTCGCGGGTCAGATAGTTCTCCAACAGATACGGCACTCCGAGGAGCGGGGAGTTGACCGGGAGAGCCGGCATGCTGTCCTCGATCAGGTTCTTCAGCAAGCCGATGCCTCCGTCGTCCACCCCGCCGCCGTATTGGGTGCGGGTCGACATGAGGAAGTTCCGCAATTGCCACAGTTGCTGTTTGAACACGGCGCCGAGCCATGCCGGACGTGACGCGGCCAGCACGGCGAGATCCTCTCTCGGCACGAAGGCCACCGTGGCGTCCCGGGTCGCCTGGAGCCGGTACGGGGCCGGGAGCGTGGTGGTCGGGACCGACCAGCAGAGGAGCGTGCCGGGTCGGACGGCATATCGGA
>CBDTYK010000349.1:0-2220 GCA_965364595.1 uncultured bacterium | reverse complement strand
AGCCAGCCGAGCATCACGACCAGCATGGCCATCGGGCGGAGGCGGCCGTACGAGAGCGGCCCGGACAGCGGCAGGAACGAGACCGACGCCATCGCCAGGAAGGTCAGGAGCCCACCCAGCGCGAGGAACGCCGAGGACACCAGCAGGTGAGCAGTCGCCACGTTCTCCGTGGCCACTCGACGCCCGCTCCGTTGTTCAGTCGCAGTTGTGGTCACCTTCACCTTCCGGTCGTCCGCAGCGGCGAGGTTAGCTCGGCAGAAGTCCGGCTCGGCACGATGTGAGGTGATCCCTCAGGCTTTACCTTCAGCTCGGATCCCGTGGCTAGAATCACGCCCCGACCAGGGAAAAGACCCAGGAGAACTGATGTATCGACTCGGTGAACTGAGCCCAAGCCAGCGGATCACGTACGGCAGCGCCATGCTGGCTCTCGGCACCGTTGGCATGGTCCTCGGCGTGATCATCGTCCATTGGGCGCAGTTCCCGGTTGAAGAGTTCGTTGACGGACAGTTCGTCCCGTTCGAGGTCGACTACCTCAACTGGATGCCACGGGGCATCTGGTGGAAGGCACTCGGGTATGTGATCGCTGGTGGTGCCTCCCAGCTCATGATCGCCGGTGCGGCGTTCCTCTTCGTGCTCGGCCGGAAGATGTCCTGGGCCGTCGCCTCGATCGCAGCGACCCTCGCTTGGATGGAACTCGTCATCATCTTCGGCATCGTCCCCTCCGAGTTCCTCAACTTCACCCAGACCGATCTCGACTGGAGCAGCCAGCGGTTCGTCCCCGGCCTCGACCCGATTCCGGCCTTCCTCGTCCTCGGCAACGACATCAGCATCAGCTGGGCAGTCGTCAAAGACTCGATCTCGATGGGCTACAACCTCGCCATGCTCGTTCTGGGAGGCTTCTTCGCCTACAAGATCCAGGACATCTACAGCGGCCGTCCCGACTCCGCAGCCACCCCCGACGAGGTCACCTCCCCCTACGGCCGCACCCTCGTCAAGGGTGACCGCTGATGCCGAAGGGAATCGTCGACGAGACGCCACCCTTCCGGGACGACTATCAACTCGCGCTCGTCGAAGGCGACTACTTCAAAGACAAGCTGCGTCCCAAGCAGTTCCTGCACATCGATCAGGCGGAGTGCATCCTCTGCGAGGGCTGTGTCGACATCTGCCCGTGGAAGTGCATTCACTACCTGAGTGTGGATGCCATCACCGAGGCAGTGAACGTCGACAACCCGAACGACGACGAGTCGAATTACGGCTTCTTCGTCGTCGACGAGAACGAGTGCACCCGTTGTGCCCTGTGCATCGATCGCTGCCCCACGGGCGTCATCTCGCTCGGCAAGTTCGAGGGGTCGCTCGCCGACCAGGCAGCGGAACTCGGTCTGAACGATCGTCCATGGGACGTGGACACCGGGCAACGGGATTTCAAGAACGGTTACTCATACGGAATGCGTTGGTAGGAGGATCACCCAGTGGCGAATGGCAACACCAGTTTGAGAGAGCGACTGTCCGAGGCGACTGACAAGCTCGCTTCGAGCAGCTTCGTGGAATCGGTGCTGCGCCCCGGATCACCATTCAAGAAGGGGTACTCCGACAGCCCGAGAAACCGGTCGTACGTCATCATGAACAACGTGCTGTATCACCTCCATCCGGTGAAGGTGAAGCGGCACGGCGTCAAGCTCAGCTACACCCTGTGCCTGGGCGGTTTGAGCTTCTTCCTCTTCATCCTGTTGACCATCACCGGCATCTTCCTGATGTTCTATTACGCCCCGACCGTCGAGAACGCCTACACCGACGTCCAGGCGCTGTCCACCTCGGTGGCGTTCGGGTCATTGGTCAGGAACATGCACCGGTGGGGCGCTCACCTGATGGTGCTCGTCGTCTTCCTGCACATGAGCCGGGTGTTCTATCACGGCGCCTACAAGCCTCCACGCGAGTTCAACTGGGTGGTGGGTGTCATCCTCCTGCTGCTCACCCTGTTGCTCTCGTTCACCGGGTACCTGCTTCCGTGGGACCAGCTGGCGCTCTGGGCGGTCACGGTGGGCACCAACATGGCAGGTTTCGTACCGGTGTTCGGTGCACAGGTGAAATTCGCGCTCTTGGCGTGTGCGGAGGTCACCGCCGGGACGATTCTGCGCTGGTACGTGCTCCACGTGTTGTTCCTTCCATTCATCATCGTGCTGTTCATGGCGGTCCACTTCTGGCGGGTCCGCAAGGACGGCG
>CBDTYK010000348.1:0-2221 GCA_965364595.1 uncultured bacterium | reverse complement strand
TCTCGAGACACTTCGGGGCCAACTTCGCACCGTCCAGGATCAGGTCGACCTCGCCACCATCACCCTCACCATCACCGAAGCAGTCATCAGGCCGGCCATCGACATCTCGGTCACCTCGTATCCGGGAGCTGCAGATGCAGGACTGTCTTGCCCTGGCTCCGCCAACCTCGCGGTCGACGAGGCCACCCTGACCATGGTCTGCTTCGAGATCCGCAACTCGGGCGATGTGCGTCTGACGAGCGTCGAACTGGTCGATCCGGTACTCGAGATCGAGCTCGACGATCTGACACCGGTCTTCATCCAGCCAGAGGAGGTCCTCGAACCCGGTCAGTCGGCGATCTACTACCTCGAGATGACGGCAGACCAGACGCTCCGTCTCCAGACGCGGGTCTCGGCCATCGCCATCGACGAAGAGGGGCAGCCGCTGGAAGGCCGCGGAGTCGCAGATACCGCGACCGCCACGCTGCAGGCGGTCGACCCAGGCGGGCTTCCCACGTTCCGCGACGGGCTCGACGCCTCCTGGGCGGCGCTGGTCACTCTCGGCGAGCTGCTGGTGCTGGCTGTCGGAGCGATCATCCCGTTCGTGTGGATCATCCCGATCGTGTGGCTGGTTCGCAGACGTCGCACCCAGGAGCCCATGATGGTCGCCCGAAGCGACGAGGAGCCCGAGCCCGAGTTGATCGACGCGTGAGTCACGAGCCGCCCATCGCTTCAGCTGTCTGCGGCGATGGGCGGCTTCACCGCTCACTCTTCGGGAATCACCGCCGAACCGAGGGCTTCGCGACACGTGGCAACCGACGCGTCGAACGCCGGGTCCGTGAACGGCACTTCATCGGATGAGAACGGCGAGCCGACGCCCGAGAACGCCGGATCGGGGTCGGGGAACGTCGCAACGCCTTCGTTTCTGACGCATTCGGCGAACGCCCGGAGCTGGCTGACGATCACTGCCTGGAGTTCGGGGTCCCGTCGCAGCTCGAGCGCACCGACACTCGTCAGGATCGGAGCGCAGTCCGTCAACGCACGGCGGAACTCGGCGCTCGAGGTGTCAACCGAGGCCCGGAGGTCGTCGAGAACGGGCCGGCCCCGAGCATCGAGGCGGATGTCCGGCGTGTCGATCCCCTGGGCGCGCATGCACGAACCGAACTCGAGGGTCGCCTGCTCGATCGCAAGGCGCCCGACGGTGGTGGTCGTGGAGGCAACGGCTTGTGCCGATCCCTCGTTCGCTTCACCGGCAGTGCCGTCGTCGGTCTGTTGCACGCACGCGGACAGCACCAAGGCGACCACGAGGGGAAGCAGGGGGCGGGGCATGCGAGCAGCGTAGATGCCGGATGAAGTGGGTCTGGAGCCGGACAGCATGACGGGGCGACCTGTGGCCGCCCCGTCTTACTGCCCCGATGCCTCTCAATCAGCGGCTGTGTCGAGCTTGACCGAAGCCCGCTGGCGCTAGGAGGTCCGATTCAGTCGGCCCACCAGCGAAGATCGATTCTCGATGTCCCGATCCGAACAGTCCCGGGTTGGCGCCGGAAACCGTTTGATCTGAGATGTCGAGTTGTATCGCTCCACACTGCCTGCATGTCGACCTTGCGATTCCCACACCCACCGCAATCGGTGCGGAGAGATCGTGCCGGCCATCCCTGCATTCTGTTGTCGCCCATGGCATCTCGATAGCCCTTGTGTGTTGGCCCTTACCCACGGCTCAATGTACAAACACTCTGAGTGAACTTGAGCACCAATAGATTTACGCGCGAATGCACTAGTCCCTCGAGCGGGCAGCACCGAAGAGTGGCGACTCATGGGTCCAGCGATTCACCCGGAGCCTCCTCCGCCAACAACGCCGAGAGCGCGAAAAGCAGATGACAGATGACAGATGACAGATGACAGATGACAGAACGGAAGTCGATCCGTCCCACGCCCCACGCCCCACGCCCCACGCCCAAATGCTCTCTACACAGACCCTGGATGCTGGCTGCGGGCCGCCGTACCTGATCGACGCGTGTGCCATCAGGGGGTTCCAGGGGGATCGTCCCCCTGATCACCACAGACCCGGGATGCTGGCCGCGGGCCGCACAACACGAACGACGCGTGTGCCATCGGGGGGTTCCAGGGGGGTCGCCCCCTCGATGTCTCAGTACCCGTCGGTCATCAGTTGGGCGACGTCGCGAACCCGGACGTCGTCGCCTCGACCCAACTCCTTGACGCCGTCGTCGATCATGACGTAGCA
>CBDTYK010000347.1:0-2227 GCA_965364595.1 uncultured bacterium | reverse complement strand
GGAAGGCATCAGCTCTCGTAGCCGCCATGTTGTTTGCCACAGCCTGCGGTGGCAGCACAGGGAGCGGTTCGACGAGTGCTACCACCGTTGGCCCCACCGTCGACACAGAGCCGACCGTCGAAGTCGACGCTGCGTCTGAGGCGACGCAAGACGAACCGGTCGGGCCTGACTACATAGGTGGCTGGCAGGTCTCGACGCCGGAAGAACACGGCATCGATTCGATTGGCCTGGCGGACGTGGTGGATCACCTCCGAACTCAGGACGACATCGCAATTCACAGTCTGTTGATCGTCCGCCATGGTCACGTGGTAGCCGACGTCTATTTCCATCCCTACACCCCGGACGTGGTGCATGATCTCCAATCAGCCGTGAAGAGCTTCGAATCGACGCTGATTGGCATCGCAATCGATCACGGCCACATCGAGGGTGTCGACCAGCCCGTCCTCAGCTTCTTTCCCAAGCGTTCGGTCGCCAACGTCGACGCCGACAAGGAAAGCATGACCTTGGAGGATCTACTCATGATGAGGTCAGGCCTCCGCTGCGGTTCGGATGCGGACCTGGCCGACAGTTCGGACTGGGTTCAGTCGATACTCGACCAGCCCATGACGAGCGAGCCCGGGCGGGTCTACGACTACTGCAACTCGAACTTCTATCTCCTCTCTGCCATCTTGGAAGCCGCCACAGGCATGACCGAGGGAGACTTCGCCAAGCGGAATCTCTTCACTCCACTCGACATGGGAGAGATTCTCTGGCCCGAAGCCCCACGCCAAGCAGCTCTCGGCGAATCCCACTACGCAATGACTCCCCCGGACATGGCCAAGCTCGGCCAGCTCTTTCTCGATGGAGGGGTCTGGGATGGACAACAGGTGGTGTCATCTGCGTGGGTTCAAGCGGCGAGCGGCCCAGAGGAAGCGAGCTACGGGTACATGTGGTGGCGCGACCGTGCCGGCTACTACGCAACCGGAGTGGGTGGACAAGAGATCTGGGTCGTACCCGATCTGGAGATGGTCGTCGTCATGACCGGCGCCAGCGGTGGCGGCGGGACGGGTGCGTGGGGTTCGGGACTGATGCACTCTCGAATCCTTCCACTGGCAGAATCTGACGCTCCGCTGCCGCCGAACCCCGAAGGAACGGCCGCACTCGAATCAACCGTACGCCTAGCGGCTGCCCCCACTCCCGTCGCTGTGACGTTGCCCGACACGGCGCAACGGGTGACGGGGCAGACATTCAGGATGGACGCGAATCCTGTTGGTCTCGAATCCATCTCTTTCAGCTTCACAGGAGGGACCCAGGCGGCAGTGAGCCTCGGCTTCGGTGGCGGAGGGCAAGCCGAGTGGCTGATCGGGCTCGACGGTACCTATCGGTACTTCCAGGGGGACTCTGAGTTCCGGTCGGCAGCAACGGGATGGTGGGAGTCCGACGATGTCCTCGTCGTTCAGCAGGAGGAGGTCGGAGGCGTCACGACCGAGCGTCTCACCGTCACGTTCGAGTCCGATCGGATCACACTCGAGATCCGTGAGTTCTTCACGCGCCCGGTTGGGCGAGCGACCTTCACCGGTCGACTCGAGCAGTGAACAACGCTCGTTGCTCATCAGCCCGATGAGGTTCGGAGCGTTGCCATCCAGCGTCGGCGCTTCCTTGGCGACATCCGGATCGACAATGCAGTGCCGGAAGAGGGCCAAGCACCGATTCATGGACGCTGCCGATGTCATCCGATGTCCGCGATCAGAAATGTCGAGGGCGTGCGAGATGACCGAAGGACTCTGGCGGCTCGAAGGTGTGCCCGATAGCGTCGCAAACGAGGTGACCCGATGGTCGGGCTCCAGGAACACGATGGATCTCACCCCAACTCGACACGCTGGAGCGTGGGACTTCACGTCGGACGCGGCTCGATCTCCGGGCACGATCGAACGTGGTTGATCAGTGCCCGCAACGACGCCTCCAATCTTCAGCTCTCGAGCGGCAACGAATCGCTGCCAGATCACGGTGGACCAAGACGACCGACGTGCAGGCGGTCGACAGGAGGTTGATGATGAGAGCCGATGCTGATCGTTCGACACGGGCGGGCCTGGTGCTGTTCTGGATCGGGGCGGTGTGGGCAATTGGGTGGGGCATCGTCGGTGCACTGGTCGCCGCCATCGCCATTGGCGTGGTCTACTGGTTGCTCGGTTGGGTGGTCAGCCTGATCGCCTAGGCCAACAACGTTGTTGTCTTAGCCAGAGAGGCC
>CBDTYK010000346.1:0-2246 GCA_965364595.1 uncultured bacterium | reverse complement strand
TGCTCCATCAGGCGTTCATGCAGGAACCGGCCGACTACCTCGAGGGCGCCTTCATCGAGGAGCCCGAGTCGTCACTCGACTCGATGGGGATCCCGTATCAGGACTTCGGCGTCGAGCTCTCGTCACCGGCTCGGGGTGTGGTCGTGTGGGCGATCCTCACCGAGCTCGGGCGTGAGGGCATGGCGGCGAGAATCGTCGAGGACAACGACTTCGCCCGCCGGGTGGCGGATCGGGCCCGTCGCGAGCCGGCACTGGAAGTGCTGGCGGAGCCGACCCTGTCGATCTGTTGCTTCCGCCACGAGGCCCCGGCGGGATCCGATCCCGACGAGTTCAACCAGCGGCTCCTTCGTCGATTGCTTCGGGAGACCGACTTCATGCCCAGCTCGACGATCGTGGACGGCCGGTTCGCCATCAGGCCGTGCTTCATCAATGTCCGCACCACCACCGATCACGTCGACGGCTTCATGGATGCAGTGGTTCGGATCGGCGCCCAGTTGGTGGCAGATCATCACTGACCGGCCGTGATCGGCACGTGTCGCTCGTGCCGGCCATCACATGGTGAGACCGCTCCATCGTCGAGATCGCAGAAGCGTTACGCCTCCTTCGAGAGACCGGCGCACACGAGGTCGATCAGGCGTTCGAAGGATTCGTCTGGATCCTGCCCGAGACCGAATCCTTCGGTCGCCTCGAGGAGGCAGAAGCCGTGCACCGCACTCCGAACCGCCCGAGCCGTATGGATCAGATCGTCGCCCTCGATCCCGAACGACGCCAGGACCGCCAGCACGGGCTCGACCACCTTGGCGCCCGCCGCGCTGATTTCGGCGTCGTCGGGTCGGGCCACTTGGGTCAGGGGGTAGACACCGGGGTGACTGGTGGCGTACTCCCGATACGCCCTGAGGACCGACCGGACGGCGTCGGGCCCGGATCGACCCATCGAGGCCGTCCGGCACACCTGGGCCAACTCCTCGATGCCTTCGAGTGCGACACTTCGCATCAGACCGTCGAGGCCCTCGACGTGGTTGTAGAGCGACGGCGATTTCACCCCGAGTTCTGCCGCCACCCGGGCCAGGCTGAGCGAGTCGGGCCCTCCTTCGTCGAGGATGGCGGCGGCCGTCGCAGTCACCTTTGCGCGGTCGAGACCGGCTCGCGGCATCAGCCCAGACCGTTGACGAACGCCACGATGGCGGCTGCAACGGCCTCCGGCTGCTCGACGTGGGGGTAGTGGCCGGCCCCTTCGACGACGAGTCGATCTCCGTTCAGCTCGGCCGCCGTGCTCTCGGCCACGGCAACGGGGTCGTCGAAGTGGTCGTCCATCGACCCGAAGACGGTGAGCGTCGGCACGCCGAGGCGCGCGATCCGTTCCGCCACGCCGTCCCGGTGAGCCGTGAGGCTCTGGCGCGCCGCCTTGCGACGAGCTGGATCAGAGAACATGGTCTTCAGTCGTGCCAGCTCCTGATCGAGATCTTCGGGTGGGTTCGTCTTGTACCAGCCCCGATAGAAGCCGGCCCACATGCCGGCGGCCCAAGGCCCTCGCAAGAGCAGTTCCATCGCGAGTCCCTGCGCTCTCGCCTTCAACGAGTCGTCGGCGTGCAGGTGCGGGCTGAGCGCCACGATCCCGCCGAACAACTCAGGCCGTTCTGCCGCTGCCCAGACGACACCGGCCGGCGCAAAGGAACACGCCACCACGACCGCAGGTCCCGCGTCCAGAGACTCGACGAGATCGATGATGGCGTTCGCCGTTGCTTCGACGGTGTACTCGGTGGCGGGTGCGGAGTCACCGTGGCCGGGGAGATCGGCTGTCACGACCCGGAAGCCTTCGGCTGCCAGAAGTGACGAGAGGAATCGATGTTCGCTCCTGAGGTCGCCGGCACCGGGCAGTAGCACCATCAGCCGGCCGCCGCCTCCGGTGTCTTCGTGTGCCAATACGGTCGATGTTGTTGCCTTCGTCATCGCAAGTCTCCAGATCAATAAGCTGACGCTATTAGCAAAATAACTAATGTTCTTAGTTTTGTCAACAGCGTGATGTATCGTCTGACCACTCATGACGAATGGAACCCCCGAACATCTGGACGTCATCGTCGTCGGCGCCGGGCTGTCGGGGATCGGCGCGGCGTGGCACCTGCAGGAGCGCTGTCCCGACCTGAGCTTCGCAATCCTCGAAGGCCGGGATGCCGTCGGTGGCACGTGGGATCTGTTTCGCTACCCGGGGATCCGGTCGGACTCCGACATGTACACGATGGGTTATC
>CBDTYK010000345.1:0-2246 GCA_965364595.1 uncultured bacterium | reverse complement strand
TCCGACGACATGGGCACCGACGAGATCCGTGAGGCGTTCGGCAAGGAGTCCGGCGTCATGTTCGACCCCAACCTCGTCGACCTCCTCCTCGCCCAGCTGTAGGCCCGGCTCGCTCCGCTCGCCTCGGCCTGTCCTGAGTAGTGGGTTGTGAGTCGTGCGTCAAAGCGAACTCGGATTGCACTGGTCGCGGTGCCTCAGGTGACTGTCAAGCCGAGTCTCCGCACGTCACGGCCGACACCCACAACCCACGACGCACAACCCACAACGGCCAATGCGAGCCGCCAGGCGAGCGAGGCCCCTGTCAGTTGGACGCCGACTGGTGGTCGAAGTGCTGGGAGAGCCGGGCGGTTGCCGCCGGTCCCCAGCCGTCCGGTTCGAGGACTGCCACCCAGGCGTCGGCATGAGCCTTGGCGGAGTAACGGTGACCGAAGCCATCGGGCACCGACTCAGACGATGCCATGTCGGTCAGCACCTGCCAGACGGTCACGAAGGGCACCCACACGAAGTCCTCACTGAGTCCCGTACCGCGCTGACCCTCCATCAACCATTCGGGCTCATCGAGAAGAAGGTCAGGCGTGAAGAACACGACCGGGTCGGATGCATGTTGTAGGTACAGGATCTTGGTTTCACCCCAATCGCCTTCCGGCAGCGACAACGCGCTCGTCTCGTTGGTGAATCTGACCGTCCGCCCGTCCTCGTACACGGGAGTCGACGGGGTACTCCGTGGATCACGATTCGCAACGAAACGATTCCACAGAGGATTGAAGAACGGAGGCCCCACCATGAGTGCACCGTCGATCGGATGGTTGACCATTTCGATCGACGTGAGTACTGCCTCCACTCCGTACGCGCCCAACGACAGGCCGTAGAGATAGAACTCTGGCGCAGGTCCGGGCAACGCAGACCAGTACGTGTGGATCGTGTCGAAGACGATCCGAGCAGTCTCCTTGACCTCGTCGGAGTCACCGAGAAGCGAAACTGCGCTTGGCAGATAGGAATACTGGACGCTGACCACGGCCACATCGCCGTTCGTCACGTAATCGAGGGCCTCCATGGCGTTGGAGTCGAGCTTCCCGGTACCGGTCGTGACGGCGACGACCAGCACCTCACGATCGAAAGCGTCGGTCCTGATGAGTTCCTCGAGGGCCAGCCGAGCGCGTGCCTCGACCGTATCTGCCGACTTGAGACCCACGTAGACACGGATCGGCTCCAAGGCGCCGCCACCGTGATAGGCGTTCAATTCGGCGACGGTCGGACCGGTCGCAACGAACCTGCGGCCCTGACGCCCGAGCGTGTCCCATTCGACGAGCGAAGCCGGGCTGCCTGATCGGTTGGGAGACCGTGGTTGCGCGATCCCCTCGTCCGTCGACGCATCGAGCGGGGCCGAGATCTGGTTCATCATGGCAAAGAAGCCGTCAACCAGAACCTGACTCCAGGCTGCCCAGACCAGCGTCGTGACTGCGATGCCGCCGAGCAGCAGGGCGAGCCGTCGGGGGAGGCGTCGGTCGAACCACCGGGCCACCCAGTTGAACAGCTTCCTCAGTGAGCGCACTGTAATGAGGATCAGCACTGCGACAAGAGAACCCGTCGGGAAGATGAGTAGCCAGACGAGCGGCGAGATCTCCTCCATTCCGAACATCGCTCGGACACTGTTCTGCCAGCCGACATGGCGCCAAGAGTTCGCGACCAGTGCCATTCCCAGGACCACGTACCAGCCCGTGACCCCCAGTCGCCACACACGGCCTGTCGGCGAGGGAAGCTCGAGGAACTGCCAGAGCCAATGCCAAGCAACACCGAGCCCGTATCCGACCATGAACGTGATGCCGAGCACGACGCCTTGCGTGACGCCGCCTTTTGGCAGCATCGATGGCAACAGACTGAGAACGACGAACAGCCCCCCGGTGGCCACACCAGGCGCCGAGACCGGAAGCGAGACCACCGGTGGCAGACGCTTCTCGGCAAGGTCCGAGCGGTCGTACGGCTCGAGACGATCGGCAAGACCGAAACGGGGACGCCACGCGGCGCTCGACGGCGAGTCGAGACGGGCGCCCCTCTTGCGTTCGTCCCGCCCGCTACCAGCCTCCGGCTCGGATTCGACTGTCCTCGATCGTTCGCTCATGGTCGCCCATCGATCCGCCGATCACATCGCGACGGACTCGACCCCCAAAACAAAGAGGCATACGTCATTTCGCAAGGGCCTGGCTCGCCGGAGGGCCTGGCTCGCTGACGCTCGCCTCGGCCCCGTA
>CBDTYK010000344.1:0-2276 GCA_965364595.1 uncultured bacterium | reverse complement strand
GCTGCGGTGGCGGTCTGACAGCCTTCAGGTCCGATCGAGCCAGGTGCGGATCTGATCACAGATGGGCAGCGCATCCGGGAGGAACGCCCCAATGTGACCTGGCTCCTGCCCGATCGCTCGACGACCGGCCGTTCCCGAACGACCGACAGCTGGGTTAGATCGCATTACGCCCAAGAACTGCGCCGAGGGTGCGGTCGGCCGGCACCGCAGCCCACCGGTTCATCTACCGTCATGCGCGTGAAGAAGAGGTCGATCACCGTCGATGTCCCGCTGGATCTCCGGGCCACACTTCGCTCGATGTCGGGCGTGTGGAGCCGCCAGGCCGCCGACGGCTGGTACCGACCGATGCGGACGCCTGAGGGCCCGGCGACCTTGCATCTGAGCCGCGATCACAGCGGCGTGCACGGACGGGCCTGGGGCAACGGCTCCGATTGGGTGATCGATCGACTCGACCGGTGGATCGGTCTCGGTGATCGACCTGAGGAGTTTGCGCCGGAGCATCCGCTGATCGCCGGGCTGCACCGAAGGTCCATCGGTCGCCGGTTCGGCGCATCCGGCCTGGTGTTCGAGGCACTGTTGGTTGCGATCTGCTCGCAGAAAGTCACCGGCAAGGAGGCGGCGATGGCGATGCGGTCGATGGCTCGGGTCATGTCCGACCCGGCGCCCGGACCCGTCACGCTGCGGCTCCCGCCCGATCCGGAGAGGATCGCCTCGGCCCGCTATCACGACTTCCACCGCATGCGGATGGAGCGCAAGCGTGCTGAGACCCTCATTGCCGCTGCTCGGGATGCTGTGAGAATCGATCGTCTCGCCGATGTCGAGCCGAGCGACGCTCGGCGCTATCTGGAACGCATGCGCGGAGTGGGGGAGTGGTCGAGTGCCGAGACGGTCGCGATCAGCCATGGCGACGCAGACGCCGTGTCGGTCGGCGACTTCCATCTCAAGCACTACGTGAGTTGGCATCTCGCCGGGGAGCCGCGCGGCACGGACGAGCGGATGCTTGAACTACTCGAGCCGTATCGCCCCCACCGGGGACGCGTGATCAAGCTGCTCGAGTCGGCCGGCCACTACCCGAGGTACGGGCCGAGGATGACGATCAGGGACTATCGAGACCATTGAGGAATGCGGCGATCCTGTCACCGACCACCCTCGGCGAATTGGCGTCGAAGTGGTCCCTGCCGGCGAGCACCTCGAACGTCACGTCGCGCCCCGCGGACTCGAGCGCTTCGGCCAACTCCTCGGAGAACTCGATCCGCGCCACCCGATCGGCGTCGCCGTGCAGCAGCAACGTCGGTAGGTCGGGCGAATCCGGGATCCAGCTGAACGGATTGGCGCGCGCCCACAGTTCGGGATCGTCTTCGATGGGAACGCCGAACATCGGGGTCAGCAGCCCGGCGAGTTGGCTGATGTCGTACGGTCCGGCGAGCCCGACGAACGCGTCGGGGGACACGGCCGGGCCTTCCGGGCAATCTTGGCCGAACACACCCGGTGCATAGACCACGAGCGAGGCCAGGTGGGCGCCCGCTGAGTACCCGACGACGGTCACTGTGTCGGGCGTCGTCGTGAACTCCGACGCGGCGTTGCGAGCGAACTGAACGGCACAGGCCACATCATCGACCATCCCTGGGAACGTCCCACCGAGCGTGAGCGTGCGGTAGGTCGCGTTGAGCACCACTGCCTTGCGCGACGCCAGACCATCGGCGAGGCCTCCCATCCCCTGACGGTCTCCGATGAACCAGCTGCCGCCGTGGATGGTGACGACCACGGGCCACGGTCCGACCTCCTCAGGGGCGTGAATGTCCAACTCCAGCCCGTTGGCGTAACTCTCCGTGCGGACGTAGTTGTTGTACAGGAGGGTGGGATCGGGCTCGCCGACGGTCGCAGGCGGCGAATCGGTGGTTGTTGTCGTGGTCTTCGGCGTAGCGGTGCTCGGGGGTGCGCTCGTCGTCGACGGGAGCGTGGTCGTCGTGGTGAGTGGAGTCGCCGGGCTCTCCTGCGCCGTCGACGCATCCACTTGCGCTGTCCCGCCACAGGCCACTGCAACCAGTGCTATGACGACCGCGAGCTGGAGTGAGATCCGGGACATGAACTGGAGTGTATGGAGAGTCCCCGGTTAGCCGATCAGCCGGAGAGCGACGCCGCTGCTTCCCGGTCGCACAGCACTGTGACCGAACCACCGCACCGATGCAGGAGCTCGATCGGGTATCGACCCTGCGGTCGCTCGATCGCTTCGGCGAGCACGTCGGCTTTGGCCGTTCCGGACACGAGCACGACGA
>CBDTYK010000343.1:0-2285 GCA_965364595.1 uncultured bacterium | reverse complement strand
ATCCCCTGTCGCTGCTGAGACGCTGCAACCTGGGGGACACCTGCACTCAGGGCAGGCCGATGGCGACGAGGGGGCCGTCGGGGGTTCGGGTGAGGATCAGGGTGGCGGTTCGGGAGCCGCGGAGGCGGAGGCGGGGGCGGAGCTCCTCGGGGGTGATCGGTGAGCCCCGTTTCTTGATCGTCACCACCCCGACGTCGAGTTCGGCCAGCCTCGATCGCAACCGTTTGAGATTGAACGGCATCACCTCGTCGACCCGGTAGCTCGCCACCAAGGGGCCGTCGGCAGGTGCGTCCGACGTGAGATACGCTATGTCCCGGTCGATCATGGTCGCCTCGATCTCTGCTGCGACACATCTGACCAATCCTGCACGCACGACCGCGTCGTCCGGTTCGTGGATGTAGCGGCCGATCGGAGTCACCGGGATGTCGTCGGGCTCGGGTCCTGTGACGGTTGCCCCCGACGGCAGGACGGTCGCACGGCGGACTCCCGGATCGTCTCCGCCGCCGAGCCAGATGACGGCCTCCCGGAGCTGTCCGTCGAGTGACACCCACTCGACTGCCGCACCGGATGGAATCTCATCGTCCTCGATCCCAGGGGCGACCTTGATCGCCATGATCTCGGCGAAGCGGCTCCACCGATCGATCAACGCACCCACCGGGGGCAGATACGAGTCGAGGCCCCGGAGACGCCGCCCACCGGTCCTGCGAGCAGGGTCGGCGAACACCACGGAAGCGTGGAACGGGACCACGGTCATCGCGTCTCCGAGCAACGGATGGAAGGGATGCGGGCCGCCTGCCACCGAGCAGTTGTGAATGGCGAGCCGCAGCCGATTCGGATCGCTGTCGATTCCCACGGTGGGAGCGAGACGGGTGAAGGCGAGTGCGTCGCCGCCGAGGCCACATCCGAGATCCACGATGCGGTCGTGATCACCTCGGTCCAGTCGCGTCAGCCGATGGAAGGCGATCGGCTGCGCCGTCGCCTGCTCGAGGCCGGCACGATCGAACAGCATCAGGTCGGCGTTCGGGAACTTCGAGCGCGCTCTGATGCGCAACATGGCCGTCTCGGCGATCGCCGATGCGAGACTCGGGTCGTACCGGGATCGCAGATCGGTGATCACGCCGAGCAGATCACGGTCGCTCAGGCCGCCGGCGACCAGTCGCTCTATCTCACTGCCGGCCGGTTCGGATCGAAGGGCTTCGATCAGGCTCTGGTTCACGCAGCCGGCATGGAGAAGGCGATCAGCGCGAAGACCGCCCACAGCACGTAGAGACCGGGAAGTTCGATGTCTGCCTCGAATCCGGCCCGCCTCGCTCCCTGGCGCAGAGCCCACACGAGTGGCACGCCGACGAGCACCGCGAGGAAGCCCGCCGACCCGGTCGCCCTGATGACTTCCTGGCCGACCCGGAAGGGAAGCGCCTGATCGGCCACGATCGGTTCGACCTGTCCGGCGACCCATCCGAGGGCGAGCACGACGAGGATGCCACCGAACACCCGTCCTGCAACGACTTCGAGCGAGGGGTAGCGCGCCATCAGCGCCGCCGTGCCGTAGCGGCCCTCCGTGGCCACGCCGAAGGCGAATGCGGCCGTCACACCGATCACGATGAATGCCGCCAGCACCTCTCCGATCGAGAGACCCAGACCGACGTCGACGACACCGAAGCCGTCCAGGACGACGGCCATGGCGAGTCCCATCAGGCCGGTGCCGACCACCAGCATGCCCATCGACAACATCGTGCGAAAGGTGCTGCCGATCAGCAGGAAGTAGTACCGCACCGATTGCGGGTGGGTTCCGATGTGCTCTGTGATGTTCACGGTGCTCCTGCGTCGATACGCGATTCGGTCAGTGCTCGCCAGTAAAGCTCGATCGGGTGGGCGACGGCCACCTTTCCGTCGAGATGGGACCGCAACTGCATCTCACAGCCCGGGTTGGCGGACGCCACGACCGGGGCTCCCGTGTCCAACACTTGCGTCGCCTTCCGGGTTCCGAGTTCGTGAGAGGTGTCGGCGTGAAGCACCGAGTAGATGCCGGCTGCTCCACAACACAGACCGTCAGGATCGATCTCGAGCGGCGTGTATCCGGCGGCGGCAAGGATGCTCCTGGGTGCTGCCGTGATCCGTTGCGCATGTCGGAGGTGGCACGGGTCCTGCACGGCGACGCCACCCCGATCACCGGCGACGGTGGGGAGCCGGCCGCTGTCGATGAGCTCGGCCACGAGCTCGGTGGCGTCGCGGACTCTCGTCTGGAACCCGTCGCCCACCCAATGATCGTATTCCTTGAGGTGAGC
>CBDTYK010000342.1:0-2314 GCA_965364595.1 uncultured bacterium | reverse complement strand
TGGTCGTCTACTCCGGCACGCACCGCATCGGTCGCGACTCGGCTGGCGCCTCGCCGACGACGTCCTGAGTTCTGTGTTCTGGGTGATGAGTCTCCCCGCCCACTCGATACGTGAATTTCGAAGCAGAGGGCCAGGGAACCCCCGCATCCACGTCAACACGCGAAATGCGAACCCACGACCCAGAACTCACAACCCACAACGCCGATGCGAGCGCAGCGAGCGAGGCCTACGGCAGGTGGTCGGCCACTGCGTCGAGGGGGATCTCGACGGTTTCCATCGTCGAGCGGGTGGTGAACTCGGCGACGCCCGATTCGAGGCCGCGGGGACCGATCGTGACTCGATATGGGATGCCGATCAGTTCGGCGTCGGCGAACTTGACTCCGGGACGCTCGGCCCGGTCGTCCAACAGGACCTCGTAGCCGGCCGCCGTCAGTTCCTCGTAGAGCCGATCGCCTGCTTCGACGACGGCTTCGTCCTGCTGGCGGAGCAGCGTGACGACGACGTGATAGGGCGTGACCTCCCAGGGCCAGATGATCCCGGCGTCGTCGTGACTCGCCTCGACGACCGCCGCCATCGAACGTTCCAGGCCGATGCCGTAGGAGCCCATGATGATGGGCTTCGACTCGCCGTGCTCGTCCTGGACGATCGCACCCATCGCCTCGGAGTACTTGGTGCCGAGCTTGAAGATGTGCCCGACCTCGATGCCTTTCCAGAGATCGAGGGACCCACCGTCGACGACGCACTTCTCGCCCTCCTTGACCTCACGGAGGTCGGCCCACTCGCCCACCGCAATGTCCCGAGCGACGTCGATGTTCGAGAGATGCCAGTCGTCCTCGTTCGCTCCGGTGACCAGCCCGCGCCGGTCCTTCAACGCCTCGTCGGCGATGATCGGATGGTTCGTGACACCGACCGCGCCGAGCGAACCGGGAAGGGCTCCGAGCTGCTCTCGAATCTCGTCGGCTTGAGCGGGACGAACGTCGACCGCCCCGGTGACATCCTGGAGCTTCTGTTCCTGCAAGGCATGATCGCCCCGCATCAACACGAGCGTGAAGGTGCCGTCGAGTAGGTACACGAGCGTCTTGATCTGCCGATCGGGAGCGGCCATGTCGGGGAATGCCTCGGCGAGTGCAGCAATCGTGCGGATCTCTGGCGTGGCGAACCGCTTCGGTTCGGACACCGATGCCGCGTCGGAGACCTCGGGAACCTGTGACGTTGCCCGCTCGAGGTTGGCCCGGTAATCACAGGTGGGACACGTGACGATCCAGTCCTCGCCGGCATCCGAGCGCACCATGAATTCGACCGAGTCCGAACCCCCCATCGCTCCCGAGGAGGCTTCGACGTCAACCGCTTCGAGACCGAATCGCCTGAAGATCCGTTGGTAGGCGGCGTGATGCCGGTCGAACTGCTCGTCGAGTCCCTCCCAGGTGAGGTCGAGCGAGTACGAATCCTTCATCGTGAACTCGCGAACGCGGAGCACTCCTGACTTGGGGCGAGGCTCGTCACGGAACTTCGTCTGTATCTGGTACCAGAGCTGGGGCAGCTGCTTGTAGCTGGAGATCTCCGAGGCAAGCTCGGCGAACACCTCTTCGTGGGTCATCCCGAGCGCGTTGTCGGCCCCCTTGCGGTCGACCAGACGGAACATCTCGTCTCCCATGACTTCCCAACGACCGGACTTCTTCCACAGCTCGGCCGGGTGCATGGCGGGAAGGTGGAACTGCTGTCCGCCGATGCCGTCGATCTCCTCGCGAATGATGCGGTCGATCTTCTGACGGACGCGCTGACCGAGCGGGAGCATCGAGTAGTGCCCTGCCGACAGCTGCCTGATGAAGCCGGCACGCTGGAGCAAGCGGTGGCTCGGAGCCTCCGCGTTGGCGGGATCGTCTCTCAGTGTGGGGATGTAGGCCTGTGACCAGCGCATGACCCGCCACGGTAGCCGTGGAGAGCTCTGCACAATTCCCAATACTCGACCGCAACACGCGGGGGCGTAAGGGCGAGGCTTGCCTCGCCCGCGGCTCGGGCCGCGTGGATTCTCTCGACCCGGACCCGGGGCGGCTTGTACCGGCATCACCCGAAACTGCGGTAGCCTGAACTGTTGAAATGGGAAGACGTAGAAACGTTTGGCTGCTGACAGGGGGAATCGGCAGCGGGAAGAGCACCATTCGCAAGATGCTCTCGAAGCGGGGTGCGCTCACCATCGACGCCGACCAGGTCGGCCACCAAGTTCTCGAGCCGGGCGGCAAAGCACACGATGCCGTTGCTGCTCGCTGGCCCGAAGTCGTGTTCGAAGGGATGATCGACCGCAAGCGCCTCGCCG
>CBDTYK010000341.1:0-2331 GCA_965364595.1 uncultured bacterium | reverse complement strand
GCAGCCTGATGTTCTGCGCCTGATTGATTCGGAGCGGGTGAGGGGAATCGAACCCCCGTATTCAGCTTGGGAAGCTGATGTTCTGCCATTGAACTACACCCGCAGGTCCCGTCAGATTACCCAGCCGCCCGGCGGTCCGCACCTGCCGATCAGCCGAAGATGCTGATGCCACCCCAGATCGCCATGAGGGCGCCGATCGTCGACAGGAAGACCACGCGACCGGTGTTGAACTGGGCGTCTTCTTCGGCATCGTCGGGGCGCTCTCCACGCCGGTGCTGGTAGTACGCGTATCCGTTGCCGGCGACGATCGCCAGACCGATGGCGAAGATCATCTCTGCGAACAGCGAGTCAAGGCCGAGGGCTTCGATCATGGATGGGAGGGTACCGCCGTGGGGGTGTTCGACCAGTCGGCGACCGGCTCGGCTCCGCTAGGTTTCGAGACATGCGGCACTGCTACGTATTGAGGGTGTTCACTCGCGACGGCGAAGGGGGCAACCACCTCGGCGTCATCCCCGACGTGACCGGGTTGACCCGGGACGGCATGCAGTCGATCGCCGCCGAACTCGGCTTCTCCGAGACGGTCTTCCTCGACTGGAGGGAGGGCGGCAACCCGCATGCCCGCATCTTCACGCCGGCGAGCGAACTGCCGTTCGCCGGGCATCCACTTGTTGGCGCCGCCTGGGTGCTCACTCGAATGGGGCCAGGCGGACCCGACGCCATCGAATGTGGTGTCGGTGAGGTGGCGATCCGCAATGTGGGAAGCACGACCTGGATCGACCCGCCGTTCGATCAGACGGTGTCGGAGCCTGCGACCGATGTCGGCGAACGGCTCGGTGCAGTCCACTCATGCGTGGTTGCGATGCCGCTGCCGTATCTGGTGCTCGAACTCCGCTCACCGCAGGACGTGAGCATGGTCGGGCGGCCACCCGATGACGGCATGGTCTACGTGTGGGCATGGGAGGAGCGTGGCGAGCGCATCAGAGCTCGGTTCTTCGCCCGCGAACACGGGGTCGTCGAGGACCCCGCAACCGGGAGCGCTGCCGTTGCATTCGCAGCCTCGATGAGAGCTCGCGGTGTGGCGTCCGGCTCGGTTGTGGTCCATCAAGGACAGGAAATGGGATACCCATCCCGTATCGAGCTGACCTGGGATGAGAACGGCGTGCACGTGGGCGGCGAAGTCGCGCGAGACGAGGTGCGAGTCCTGGAGGTGTGACGTGCGTCCAATAGGACGCATCGGGACACCTCAATAGACTGCCGAGGCATGGAGATCCACTGTGGCTGAGGCCTCCGCGCCGGCATCGTCAGCCAACCTCGGGCCGGGCTTCGATTGCCTGGCGCTTGCGCTCGAGCTTCGTTGCGTCGTTCGTGCCGAGCCGTCGTCCGAATGGTCGGTCGCTCATGACGGGGATGAACGAATCGCCCCTGACTCCGAAGACTCGGTGATGACTGCGGCGCAACTGGCCGTCGGACCCGATCGCCCCCTGGCATTGACCGTCACGAACGCGATTCCGATCGGCAAAGGCCTCGGATCGTCATCGGCTGCGCTGGCCGCAGGTGCGCTCGCCGCCTGGCGAGCGGTTGGCGAGTCCCACCCCACGGAGCGGCTGTTCGAACTGGTGGCCGAGGTGGAGGGGCACCCCGACAACGCCGCGGCAACGGTGTACGGAGGGCTGGTACTCGTCGATGCGCTCGGGCAGCCACACCGTCTTCCGTGGAACCCTCGCTTCATGCCGCTCGTGCTGGTCCCCGCCGAGTCGTTGTCGACCCGCAAGGCGAGGACCGTGCTTCCCGCCAGCTACTCCCGCGGAGCGGTCATCTCGAGCGTCGCCAGAGCAACGTCGTTGGTGGCTGGTCTGCTGGCCGGTGACCCCGATCTGGTGCGAGCCTCAGGGGGCGACGAGATCCACGAGGCTCCGCGAAACGCCTTTGTGCCCGAGGTCGCCAAGCGGATCCGCACGGCGCTCGACGCCGGCGCACTGCATGCAGCGTGGTCTGGTGCCGGCCCGTCGGTGATCGCCATCGTCGAGACCGCCGATCGGGAGAGGGTCGTCGACCACCTGAGATCGATGCTCGAGGAGACGGTCGAGGTGACCGCGCCCGAGGTTGCCGTTCGGGGAGCGGTTTGACCAAGCCGAGCCCGCCTCGTTAGCGTTGTGACAACGGATGGGCCAGGAGCACCGCTCATCGACCGTCCGGTGGCTCCGCCAGGTTTCGCAGGGCCCTCGGCACGATTCGTCGCCGCAGTGGGTCATCGAAGAGCTATTCAGAGAGGTAACACATGGGTTCGCTCGTCAAGAAGCGCCGCAAGAAGATGTCCAAGCACAAGTATCG
>CBDTYK010000340.1:0-2338 GCA_965364595.1 uncultured bacterium | reverse complement strand
CGTGAGGCGTGAGGCGTGAGGCGTGAGGCGTGAGACCCATGACGTGAGATGGATCGCCTATGGCGTAATCCACCAACGGCGTATACTCGCCAGCCGTGCGGGTGTAGCTCAATGGTAGAGCCCCAGCCTTCCAAGCTGGTCGTGAGGGTTCGATTCCCTTCACCCGCTCCAGGAGCGCTTCGGCAGCTTCGCCGGGTCGTGATCACAAGACCCCATCGGTAAGATTCTCCCCACCGTGCCCTCGTAGCTCAGTGGACAGAGCAGGAGCCTTCTAAGCTCTTGGTCGGAGGTTCGAATCCTTCCGGGGGCACCGTGTCTCACGACCCGGAGAGGCCTCGTCCGCTCCGACATGGTGGCCGTAGCTCAGTTGGTTAGAGCGCCAGTTTGTGGTACTGGAGGTCGGGGGTTCAATTCCCCTCGGTCACCCTCGAGCGTCCGGGAGGTTGTGACCTCCCGGACGATTCATGTCCAACCCAGGAGCACATTCGTGACAGACGTCACCGTGACCGAAGCCGGTCCAAATGAGAAGCTGATCAGTTTCGAGGTCGCCGAGGCCGAGCTCGAGCAGGCCAAGAACGCCGCAGCCCGCAAGATCTCACAGGAAGTCAAGATCCGCGGTTTCCGTCCGGGGAAAGCCCCGCGGGCGCTCGTGGAGGCAACGGTCGGAGCGGAGCGGCTGCGCTCAGAAGCGATCGACGAGATGCTGCCCCGGAAGGTCGGAGACGTGCTCACCGAACTCGAGATCGAGCCTGCGGTATCTCCTGCGCTGGAGTCGATCGAAGACAGTCTGACCGGGGTCAAGGTCGAGGTGAAGGTCACCACGTGGCCCGCACTCGACGAGGTACCCGAGATCCACGATCGGGTCGTGGAAGTGGGTGCGGTCGACGTGACCGACGACGAGCTACAAGCCCAGATCGATCGGTTCAGGGAGCAGTTCGCCGGCGTCGAGGAGGTCGACCGGCCGGCTGCGACCGGCGACTACGTCTCGATGGACATCTCGGCGACCAAGGATGGGGAGGATGTACCTGAAGCCGCTGCAGCCGGTCTGTTGTACGAGGTCGGCTCAGGTGGTCTCATCGCTGCCCTCGACGAGTCGCTGGTGGGTGCCGCTGCCGGTGACAACGTCACGTTCGAAGGCCCCCTCCCGGACGGTTTTGGGGAGAAGGCAGGGTTGGATGTCGTCTATTCGGTCACTGTGAACGACGTGCGCGAGCGCGTGTTGCCCGAGGTCACCGACGAATGGGTCTCCGAGACCACCGAGTTCGATTCCGCCGATGAGCTCCGTTCGACACTGTTGGATCAGATGAGCGACATGAAGCGACGGTCCCTGGCGGGAACATTTCAGGATCGGGCGCTCGACCAACTCGTCGACGAGGTCGTCGTGGACCTCCCCGAGGCGTTGGTGCGTGCCGAGATGGACGAAGTGTTCCACAGGTTCAGTCACCGCCTCGAAGAGCAGCAGATCAGTCTCGAGGACTACTTCCGCGTGACCGGAATCCAGCAGGAGGCGTTCATCTCGGACCTCGAATCGCAGGCCGAGCGCAGCCTGAAGACCCGCCTGCTGCTCGAGGCGGTCATCGATTCCGAGGGCTTCGAGGTCGGTCAGGAGGAACTCGGTTCGGTCATCGAGATGGTCGTCGCTTCGTCAGAGGATCCCGAGAGGATTCGTCAGGCGCTGCAGGACGACCTCCAGAGAAAGAACCTGGCCGGTGATATCCTTCGGAACAAGGCACTCGAAGCCATCGTGAACGGGGCCCGACCGGTCGACGAGGACGGCAACGAGGTCGACCTGACGATCGCCCCTCCGGTCACGACCCAGGTCGTCGAGGCCGAGGCGGTGGACGACCACGAAACGGACGTCGTCGAAGCAGAAGTTGTTGAAGCAGAGGTCATCGCATCCAACGAGGAGGAATGATGGACCCCCAGGCATACATGCCAGTCCCCTACGTCACAGAGAACACCAGTCGCGGTGAGCGCACCTACGACATCTACAGCCGCCTGCTGAAGGATCGGATCATCTTCCTCGGGACGCCGATCGACGACACGGTCGCAAACCTGATCATGGCGCAGTTGCTGCACCTCGAGTCGGACGATCCCGACAAGGACGTGTTCCTGTACATCAACTCGCCGGGAGGCTCGATCACGTCCCTGTTCGCGATCTACGACACGATGAACTACATCAAGCCCGATGTGAACACCGTGTGCATGGGGATGGCAGCATCTGCCGCTGCTGTGATTCTGGCAGGTGGCACACAAGGAAAGCGCTTTGCGCTGCCGCATGCCCGGATCATGCTGCACCAGCCACATGGTGGAGCGCAAGGCCAGGCTTCGGACATCG
>CBDTYK010000339.1:0-2342 GCA_965364595.1 uncultured bacterium | reverse complement strand
CGCAACATGTTCCGCAAGAACCTGCCGCCCGTACAGCCTGAGCCAGGGATGGCGATGATCAACCTCGCCAGAGCGGAAACATTGGTCGGTGAGCCTGTCATGAGCGACAGCGAGCTGGCCGTCTTCGTCTCGGCGTTCGAATCTTCAGGGTTCACGGCCAGCATCAACTGGTACAGAAACCTCGACCGCAACTGGCACCTGCTGGCGGACGTGGACCCGATCATCCGACAGCCCGCACTCATGATCTACGGCAACCGAGACCCGGTCGCCCGATCCGAGAACCTGACACAGTTCGTACCCAACGTCGAAGTGGTCGATCTGGACTGTGGTCATTGGATCCAGCAAGAGAAGCCGGAAGAGACGAACCAAGCGATCTTGACGTGGCTGGACCGGCAGGATGCAGCGGCGACCAGGTGAAGAAGCGCAACCAGCCTCGTTCCAAGCTGGGGTAAGGCCGCGGGACGACCGGCTCGAGGGCGATCAGGGGAACACGGCTTCGGCTACCGCGCTGAAGGCAGGCGAGCCTGCTCGGCGTCCGACATGCGAAGGCCGAAACCGTGATTCCGTGCGATAACGTCTGAGCCTGCGATCGAATTCAGGACGCCGAGACTCGCCCCCTTGCTTCAGTCGTCGGTCGAGATCATCTCGTCAGTGATCGTCGACGGAGAGTCATCGGTGCTTATCGCTCCATCACGGCGGAGCAGTTCGTTCCCGTGGACATCCTGGATCACGATGTCCGATTCACTCCCCGACGGCCGCAGGGCAAGAGTCGTATGGCCACCAGTCCGAAAAGGCCCTGTCGCTCAGCGTCTATCCCGATTCCTATTTCCGTCGAGGAACCGAGTTGTCGCCCGTCACACAGATCGGCCGCTGGCAATTTCTGGGCACGCCCTCTCCAGTGCTTGGATTTAGCCCGTGAGCGACCAACCGCCAACCCGACACCTCACCGGCCTCCACAAGCTCCCCGACGTCAAGGAGCCGGATGACGAGCTGATCGACGCCGTGGCCAAGCTCCTGTATCAACAGATGGTCGAGCGGTCGACCCGCTCGCACCCGTCCTACAGCAAGCCGAAGGACATCACCTCTAAGCAGGCGACGGCGTCACGCATGTCACGGATGACTCCCAGATGGTGTTCCCACTGCCACTCCATCTAGAGCATGCAGTATGTGCGTCGGCACCCGTCACAGCGAATGGCAGCCATCGTGGCCTGAGACGAAGTGGATCGAGACCAGTCGGTCTCCAAAGTCGGACTAGCTGCTGACGTAGTCAGCTATCAAGGGCACCCCATCCTCCACCGGGATAACCACATACTGCTCGAACTCGACGAACTCCAGGTAGTTCAGGATGTTCCTGTACAGGGCGGCAAAGTCCTCGTTCTCACCGACAACGAAGCCCCCAGTGCCATCAGTGCGCATGTAGTGGGCTGTTGTACCCGGGGCGTTTCCGAATTCTGCAAATGCCTCCAGCAGAGCCTTGGTCTCCTCCTTCGTCATAAAGGGCTTGAACGTGTACGTCGTGACGTGCTGCATCGCGATCTTCCCCTCTCGCTGCCGTTGGTGGACCGGCCAGGCCCATTCGGCCGCAACCCACCAACACCAGAATCAGTCTTCGCGGGCACCGGCTCCCAGAGCCTTGTGTCACCTTCCCCCCAACGGGTCCAAAGACAGCCCTACCGCTATGACGCACTCACATCGGCACGACCGCGCTCGTTTTGAAGATGCTCTCCATTCTGCGACACACCGGGCCTCCCCGAGACCAGACCGCATGGTCATCACCATGGCTATGGAGCCAACCGATGCCGACCGACCAGACCCTCACGACCTCTGCAACTACGGCCGCCTCGGCGTCCTCAACACCCGTCCCGACAGCATCCAGTGTCACATCTGTGGCGAGTGGTGGACGAGCCTGGCCGCCCACGCCCAGAACGCCCACGATCTCTCCGCCGACGAGTACCGGGCGGCGTTCGGACTGATGAAGAAGACCAAGCTCGTCGCACCCGCGCTCAGGACGGCTCAGTCCGAACGAGCGGCCGATCACCTCCGCCAGATCGGTGGCCCACACCGTGAAGCCGTCGAGAAACTGTCGACCGAGGAACGACGCCAGAGGGCGCTCAAAGCCAAGCGTCGTGTGGAGCACGATCTCAACTCGACTCCACCGGAGCGGGCGGACCCGATGCTCGAAGCCCGATTCGGCCTCACCAAGCGAGTCTCCATCAGCTCGTCATCAGCGGGACGTGTCATAAGCCCAGCAAGAAACCCCCGGACGTGAGTTCCGGGGGTTTCTTTCGTAGCGGGGGCAGGATTTGAACCTGCGACCTTCGGGTTATGAGCCCGACGAGCTA
>CBDTYK010000338.1:0-2354 GCA_965364595.1 uncultured bacterium | reverse complement strand
GAACGCCCCTTGCCCGCCGGTGTCGATCGATTCCTCGTCGGGGGATTCGAGCTCCATGCCGAGGAACTTGAGCGCCACCTCCGCCAGGTCGTAGGCCCGGGTCGCAGGATTGACCACGTAGGCGGCGAGCGCGGTGTCGAACTCGAGCCCTCTCACGTCGAAGCCGTGCTCGAACAGCCGCTTCACCAGCGGCTTGCCGTGATGAACGATCTTGGGGACCGCCTCATCGGCGAGAACGGTCCTGAGCGGCTCCAGGTCATCGATCTCCACCAGCGCCGCCGAATCCTCTCCGGTGAGGACCGCCAGGCCTGCGAAGGAGCCCTCCTCGATCCAGTCGATCACCAACCGGTCGGAGGCGAGCGCACCGACGGCGGCCTCCGAGGTCGCCACGACCCCCTCGGCCTCCACCACCTCGATGGTCTGTTCACTACCGGGTTGGACGTCGATCAGGTCTTCCCACAACGAGTGGAACTCGAGACTGACGAACAGGTCCTTGGCAGCCTTGCGATCCCATTCGCCCCGGACCAGGTCGTCGGGCTCCGCTCCGACGTCGAGATCCGACACGAGCCGCATGAGCCGGCGGTTCAGCAGGACCTGCTCCTCGTTGTCACGCAGGTTCTCGCTCAGCTTGGGACTCTGATCGTCCACGGCAGCGAAGATCCCTTCGAGCGAGCCGTACGCGTTGATCAGCTTGGCCGCCGTCTTCTCGCCGACACCCGGAACCCCGGGCAGGTTGTCGGAGGTGTCACCGCGCAACGCGGCGTATTCGACGTATTGCGAGGGTGTGATGCCGTAGCGACCTTCGACGTAGGCGGCGTCGGCGCGTACGACATCGGTGATGCCCCGGCGGGTGTAGAGCACCGTCACGTTGTCATCGATCAGTTGGAAGGCGTCTCGGTCTCCCGTGACGACCAGCACGTTCCATCCCTCGTCCTCTGCCCTGGCTGCGACCGATGCGATGACGTCGTCGGCCTCGTAGCCCTCCATCTGGAGTTGGCGGACCGCAAGCGTGTCGAGGACTTCCCGGATGAGCGGCAGCTGGCTCTTGAAGTTGTCCGGTGCGGCCGTGCGCTGCGCCTTGTACTCGCTGTACTCCTCGGTCCTGAACGTCTGCCGCGAGACGTCCCAGGCGACGGCGACCGCATCGGGATGATGGTCCCCGAGCAGCTTGACCAGCATCCGGGTGAAGCCATAGGCGGCGTTGGTCACCTGGCCCGACGAGGTCGCCAGGTCCTCGGGGAGCGCGAAGAACGCGCGGTATGCGAGCGAGTGGCCGTCGAGAAGTGCAAGCGTCTTGGTCATGCGACGACCACAGGGACAGGGAGGATCACGGTGACGGCTTCTTTCGGTCGGTTCAGAGGCGGCGCAACAGCGAGGCGCGCTTGTCTTCCAGCTTGCGTCGGCGGGAGGCGATCTGCTCGAGGCGCTTGACGAACCGCTCCACGTCCTTCGCCGTGGACGACGCCTCGAGGCGGTCCATATTGGCCCCGCTGACGACCGCGTCACGCTGGGCGTCGTCGTTGATCGACCGGTGGTAGTCGAGCTCCGCGGACACCTGAGCCTCTTCCTCGCGAAGCGCCACCAGCTCGTCTGCGATTTTGAACAGTCGCTTGTGGATGCGGGCCATTGCCGTCGGAGCATACGTGATTCGAACGGCTCTTCGAAGGCCAGGGACGGACCCATTGCCATCGAACACATGTTCGATTACGGTGCCTCTATGAGACCCGAATCGGAGTTCCGAGCCGCCCTCACACTGGTCGACCAGGGCCTCAACGACTGCGAGATCTCCCGCCGCCTCGACATCCCCCGACCCACGATTCGCGAATGGCGCCACGCCGCCGAGAACAACCCCGGGCACCGAACGGTGCGTGCCACAGGCGTTCGGTCGTACAGTCTGGCAGTTGCGAGCACGAACAGCGGTGGTGTGTGCGACGGGACGTGCGATGCCAGGACGTACGCCATGCAAAGATCGGTCGGCATACTTCTATCTGCTCGGCCAATACCTCGGCGACGGATATATCGCTACGGGGAGACGCGGGGTGTTCGAGCTCCGGATCTCTTGCTCTTGGGACTATCCGGACTTCCTCGTCGAGATCGCCGATGCAATGAGCATCGTATGCGGAGGACTGCGCCCGACCATCGTCGACAGGGGCGGATGTTCCGACACAGCCATGTCGTGGAGGCACTGGCCCTGTGTCTTCCCGCAACACGGTCCCGTTCGAAAACACGAGCGACCAATCGTTCTCGAGGAGTGGCAACGACCGTCAACCCGAGCGGATCATGTCGAGGCTGAAGTCAAGGTGTTCGGGGCGGTCGTAA
This sequence comes from uncultured bacterium, assembly GCA_965364595.1. Classification (GTDB taxonomy): domain Bacteria; phylum Actinomycetota; class Acidimicrobiia; order Spongiisociales; family ZC4RG35; genus JAHEDH01. The sequence continues at coordinate 35 of CBDTYK010000338.1, read as the reverse complement.
TCCACCCGGCCGGCGGCGTCGATCACCGAATCGGG
>CBDTYK010000337.1:0-2414 GCA_965364595.1 uncultured bacterium | reverse complement strand
GGTTCCGCAGCTCGACCGTGAGAGCGGTGGCACCGTCGCTGTCGAAGCTGGCGGTGTTCACATCGACGATCTCGATCTCGGTCGTCTGAGCGAACGCCGCGGTCGGGAACAGCAGCAGCAAGGCTGCCAGCACCCCCAGGAGGTTGCGAAGGCGTCTCACCGGGCGAGGCTGAAGTTGTCGGAGCCGCCACGGCGTGCGAACGGCTCGGGCTCGAACAGGTCGGCGGGCAGCCGAATCCCCTCGTCGGACAGCTTGTCGCTGAACGTCGGGCGAATGCCGGTGGACTTGAGCCGACCCTTGAACTTGCCGTTCTCGTCGAGGCCCATTCCGAAGTCGAACTTGAAGAGGTCCTGCATCGTGATGATGTCACCCTCCATACCTTCGACCTCGGTGATGTGAGTGACCCGGCGTGTGCCGTCTCGGAGGCGTGAGATCTGCACCACCAGATCGATGGCCGATGACACCTGCTCCCGGATCGCCTTGACCGGAAGGTCGTATCCCGCCATGAGGACGAGCGTCTCGAGGCGAGATAGCACGTCTCGCGGCGAGTTGGCGTGAATCGTGGTCAACGAGCCGTCGTGACCGGTGTTCATGGCCTGGAGCATGTCCAGGGCCTCACCACCACGACACTCACCCACGACGATCCGGTCGGGGCGCATACGCAGCGTGTTCTTGACGAGGTCCCGAATGGTGATCGCACCCTTGCCCTCGATGTTGGCAGGGCGGCTCTCCAGCGACAGGACGTGATCCTGGTGAAGCTGGAGTTCGGCGGCGTCCTCGACGGTGATGATGCGCTCGTCGGTTGGCAGATAGGAAGACAGCACGTTGAGCGTTGTGGTCTTACCCGAGCCGGTACCACCGGAGATCAGCACGTTGAGTCGGCCCACGACGCAAGCCCGGAGGAAGTCGGCGGTGCGCTGATTGAACGTGCCGAAGTTGATGAGGTCCTGCTCGCCGTACGGATCGACGGAGAACTTACGAATCGTGAGGAAGGGCCCCCCGATCGCCAGCGGCGAGATGATGGCGTTCACACGGGAGCCGTCAGGAAGACGAGCGTCGACCATCGGAGTCGCCTCGTCGACACGCCGGCCGATCTGACCGACGATCTTGTCGATGATCCGGCGGAGGTGGACCTGGTCGACGAACCGGATCTCGCTCTTGGTGAGCTTGCCGTCCCGCTCGACGTAGATGTCGTATGGACCGTTGACCATGACTTCGGTGACGTCGGGGTCGTTCAGCAATGGATCGATCGGGCCGTAGCCGAGGACGTCGGATGCGATCTCGTTGAGGAGGTTGCGCCGGTCTGCGGACGTCAGCGGGAGACCCTGCTCCTGCTCCACCGCCCACTCGAGCATCTCCATGACGCGGAGCCTGAGCTCGGCGTCGGACATCTGGCGGTCGTAGAGCGTCGGTCCCAGCTCTTCGACGACTTTGAAGTGGAGACGACCCCGCAGCTCCTGGACGGCCTCGGACCGTGCACCGGTGAATGTCGCCGATTCTGTGGTTTTTGCCGCTGCGACTCTCTCGGAAAGTGATGCCATGGTGTGAGACCTCTCGATACCCCTTGACGATGTGTGTTGTGATCAGTTTCGGCGGAAGAACCCGCCACCTGAAGAGGAAGCTTCCGCTGTCTTCCCGGTGATCAATTCGAAGACCTCTTCGAACCCCTTGGAGACCTTCGACTTCGGTGAAGACTCTACGACCGGACGGCCCTCATTCACGGAAGCCGCAACGATTCCCTCTGAAGGTACGCGGGCCTGGATCTGCTGCTTGAGCGCTCCCTCGATCTCCTTGTCGTCGAGCCGAGCCCTGGCGTTCGACCGGTTCAGGATCAGCTTGACCTTGCCGGTCGGGAATTTGAGCAGACGGAGCGTCTCGAGCGCCAGCTTCGCGTTCTTCACCGACGGCAAGTCCATGTCGACGACCATGGCGATCTGGTCCGACTTCTCGAGCAGCGACAAAAGGAGTTCGTCGAGCAGCGAAGCCGTGTCGACGACCACCCAATCGAACATGGTCGACAGCAGGTCGAGGATCTGGAGGAGACCGGCCGTCGTGATGTCGTCGGCGAACGCAGGCTCGAGCGGTGCCGCCAGCACCTTCAACCCGCTCGGGTGCTCGGTGAGGATCGAACCGATCAGCTGAGAGTCGAGCCGATGCAGCTCGGCGGCGGCGTTGACCACCGTGAACTTGGGTTCGAGCTGCAGCACGAGACAGACGTCACCGAACTGGAGATCGGCGTCGACGAGACACACCGATGTGTTCTCCTGACGTGCCAGCAGCATGGCCAGGTTCGTCGCGGTGACGGTCTTGCCGCTCCCGCCCTTCGCCGACATGACCGTGACGATCTGACCGCGTGATGTATCGACCGGGCCGCCGGCGCTCGTCGGTCGGGCCGCCATGACGTCACTCGAGA
>CBDTYK010000336.1:0-2438 GCA_965364595.1 uncultured bacterium | reverse complement strand
CAATCAGTCCGCCCAATCCGGGTTTACGGAGTTCCTGGACATGAGCACGGAACTCGGACTATCCGAGCTCGGGCCGTTGCTCGCACGGGGAAGTGCGGTTGCGGACTACGACAACGACGGAGACCTCGACGTCGCGGTGAATTCGATAGGTTCACCGGTGCGCCTGCTTCGCAACGACGTCGGTGGGCGGTGGCTCATCGTTGCTCTCGAGGGCTTTCACCCCGGGGCGACGGTCACTGCCGTCCTGGCCGACGGGACCGAGCTGGTGCGGACCGTGTCGGCGGGTAGCTCCTACCTCTCCTCAGAGGACCCTCGCGCCCATTTCGGGCTGGGTGACGCCGAGGGCGTCACCCAGCTGAAGGTCCGCTGGCCGGACGGCACCGAAACGGTTGCCGAAGACATCGGCCGCAACCGGATCGTGACGATCGATCCACCTGCGTAGTCGGGTTTGCTCCTACCGCACGCCGGATTGCGCCTGGCGTCGTTTGGCGAAAGCGTCGGCGAGCACCGCTGCCAGCAGCACGAGCCCGGTGACGACGAACTTCACGCCGGAACTGACGTTCTGCAGGTTCATGCCGTTCTCGACGGCGGCGATGACCAGGGCGCCGAGCAGAGCACTCACCACCTTGCCGGAACCGCCGAACAAGCTCGTACCCCCGATGACCGCTGCGGCGATCACGTTCAGGAGCAGCGGTCCTCCGCCCGAGTTGGTAGCCACCGACTGGAGCCGCGAGGCCAGCACGATGCCGCCGACACCGGCCATGAAGCCGGCGATCCCAAAGACGGCCACCTTGACCCGATCGACGTTGATACCGGCCCGCCGGGCTGCTTCGGGGTTGCCCCCCACGGCGTAGACGTGACGTCCGAAGCGCGTCCGTCCTGCGATGAACGACCAGAACACGAGGAAGAACCCGAGCACCACCATCACGAACGGCACGCCTCGGTCGGTGTTGGCGTACCAGACACCGCCGAGGGCGATCACGGCGAACCCGCCGAGTTGCATGGCGAGGATCCCGACTGGCTTGTTGGGCAGTCCACGTTGCCGGCGGGTCCGATATCTGAGCAGTTCGGTCCCGACGTACGCCCCGGCCGTGGCTATGCCGAGGATCCAGCCCCATACGGGAGGGAGAAACGAGTTGGAGACGTTGCGGATCGTCTCGTCTGCGATCCGGATCGTGCCCGATGAGGAGAACGCGATCATGAGGATGAGCACGACGCCGTTGAGGCCGAGGTTGAATGCCAACGAGACCACGAATGACGGAACGCCGGCTTTGGTGACGATCAGTCCCATCACAAACCCGATGGCGGTGGTGATCGCCAGAGCCACCAGCACGGCAATCGGCCAGGGCAATCCGGGATCATCCGGCCTGAGCAAGAGGGTCATGACCACTCCGCCAACCGCCGAGTTGAACGCAATCGCGAGGTCGATCTCGGCCAGGAGCAGCACGAACACCACACCGATGGCGATGGTTGCAAAGGGCGCCATCTGTAGCAGGAGGTTCGTGAAGTTGCGCCCGCTGAAGTACCGGCTGTCGAGCGTTCCGAAGATCAGGACGATGACGACCAGACCGATGATGATCGGGAGGAACCCGAGGTCTCCGGACTGCACGCGGACCCACCAGGCCCTGAGGTACTCGCCGACGGTCGTCGGTTCCTTCGGCTCTCGGGAGACCGGCGGGAGTTCGTCGTCCAACTGTGTATCGGCAGTCATGACGACGCCTCCTCTTGCTCCATTCCCGGCACGAACTTCATGCGACCGGCGGTGATCGAGTGCACGACGTCCTGTTGGGTCACCTCTGAGGTCTTGAACAGATCAACCGTCTGTCCGAGCCTCAAGCTCGTAATACGGTCGGCGACTTCGAAGATGTCGTGCAGATTGTGCGAAATGATGACGACGGCGAGATCCTGGTCGGCGAGTCGCCTCACCAGGTCGAGGACCTGACGGGTCTGCGCCACGCCCAGGGCGGCGGTCGGCTCGTCGAGGATCACGACCTTCGAGTTCCACATCACGGCCTTCGCAACGGCCACAGACTGGCGCTGGCCACCCGAGAGGCCGGCAACGACCTGTCGAACCGACTGGAGGGTCGTCACCGAGAGGCTGTCGAGCGTCTCCCGGGCGCTGTCCTCCATGCTGGCTTCGTTGATGACGAGTCCATTCTGGACACGTTCACGACCGAGGAACATGTTGGCGACGACGTCGAGGTTGTCTGCCAGAGCGAGATCCTGATAGACGATCTCGATGCCGAGCCGGGACGCATCCTTCGGCCCGTGGATCTTCACCGGTTTTCCCTCGAAGAGGACCTGGCCCTCGTCGAAGGGGTAGATGCCGGCGATCCCCTTGATCAGGGTCGATTTCCCGGCCCCGTTGTCCCCGACGAGCGCCATGACCTCACCCCGGCATACCTCGAAATCCACCTTGTAGAGAGCCTGTACAGCCC
>CBDTYK010000335.1:0-2443 GCA_965364595.1 uncultured bacterium | reverse complement strand
GTCACCGGTGGGCTCGCCGCGGCGGTGCTCATCGGAGCGGTCGCCGGTCTGTATCCCGCCATGCGCGCTGCGCGGCTGTCCCCGACGGAGGCGCTCCGTGCCGAGTGAACGAGAGGCGGTCACATGAGAGTGTTGGTCGTCGAGGACGATCAGGCGCTGGCTGATGGCGTGGCCCGTGGCCTCCGGCGCAAAGGCCTGGCCGTCGATGTCGTCGGGGACGGCGACGAAGCGCTGCTCAAGACGTCGGTGAACAGTTACGACGTCGTGGTGTTGGATCGCGACCTTCCAGGGACCCACGGAGACGATGTCGCCCGCGCGCTCGTCGCTCGCGAGGACTCCCCGAGGATCATCATGCTCACCGCCGCCGGCTCGCTCGACGCGCGCGTCGAAGGGCTGTCGATCGGTGCGGACGACTACCTGTCCAAGCCGTTCGCCATGGCCGAGCTCGAGGCGCGGGTTCGTGCACTCGCCCGGCGCCCCGGAGTCGCAGTTCAGCCCGTGCTCACACACGCCGACATCCAATTGGACTCAGGTGCCTTCCGGGCGTTGCGTGGTGGTCGAGAGCTGCATCTCACCCGAAAGGAGTTCGGTGTGCTCGAAGCGCTCATGTCGTCACATCCGAGAGTCGTATCAGCCGAAGAGCTCGTCGAGCGCGTGTGGGACGAGCACGCCGACCCGTTCACCAACGCCCCGCGGATCACCATGGTCACGCTTCGGCGCAAGCTGGGCGACCCACCGCTGATCGAGACCGTGACCGGCGTGGGGTATCGCCTCCTGTGACCGCCAGAACCTCGATCCGACGCCGGTTGGCCATCCTCTTCGGGGCGTCGTTCCTGGTGGCCGGCTTGACCCTGGTCGCACTCAACTACTTCCTGGTGGACGCCGAGATCCGCGACCTTCCCCAGGGAGGGCGCGAGGCATTCGCCGACGAGTTCGGCCTCGATATCCCGGGACTGCCGGGTCTCGAAGGGGTCGAAGGGCTCCCCCCGGCGATCGGAGACATCGTCCTCGAGAACGGCCAGACCATTCGTGAAGCTGCCGAGAGTTTCGAACGGCGGTTGCGAACCGATCTACTCAACTCGATCCTCGTCCAATCGTTGATCGCCCTGGGGATCGTTGCGGTCATCGCCGCGATCGTCGGATGGATCATGTCTCGCCGCGCGCTGGACCCGGTCGCCGAGATCATGCGGACCGCACAGAGCCTCACCGAGTCGGACCTGTCGAAGCGAGTCGGGCTGCAAGGTCCGCCTGACGAGATCAAAGAGCTGGCCGACACGTTCGATGAGATGATGGACCGGGTCGAGCGGGGCTACACCAACCAGGCCAACTTCGCCGCTTACGCCTCGCATGAGCTGCGCACGCCCCTCAGCGTGATGCGGGTGGAGGCCGACAACCTGCTCGAAGGGGGAGGAGGCACCGAGGCCGAGTTGGATCTCGCCCGCACCGTCCTCCAAGAGGTCGACCGCAGCGAGCGGCTCATCTCCCAGTTGATGGCGATCACCCGCTCTCGAAGCGGCACGCTCAGGCCCGAAATGGTCGACCTCGGCGAGCTGGTCGGCGACGTGGTGGCCGGCATAGTGGGAGTTGCCGACGCCCACGGCATCCAACTCGACTTGTCACTCGGTGACGGCGTCGTGACCGCCGACCGGTCTCTTCTCCGTTCGTTGATCCAGAACCTGGTCGTCAACGGGATCGTCCACAACCTCGAAGGAGGAGAGGTGATCGTCGGGGTCGAGAGCCACGAAGGGCAGGCAGTCCTGACAGTGGAGAACACCGGCGCCGAGCTCGATGACACCGATGTCGACCGGATGTACCGGCCATTCGAGCGCATCGAACGAGATCGAACCGGTGGGGTCGGTCTCGGACTCGCGGTCGTCACGTCGATCGCGGAAGCACATGAAGCCGCCGTGTCGGCAGAGCCCCGAGCAGGCGGCGGTCTCCTCACGACCGTCACGTTCCCCGTCGAGGACCGGCCGCCGATGGGGACATCTCCCACTGCTGATTAGCCTCTCGGGCCATGTCCCGTGAACCACTCCGAATCGGACCGCTGACGATCGACCCACCGGTCGTGCTTGCGCCGATGGCGGGTGTGACCAATGCACCGTTCCGTCGTCTGTGCCGCCAATTCGGCGCCGGGATCTACGTCTGTGAGATGATCGGTGCCCGATCGCTCGTCGAGGGTGACGAGAAGACCCGGCTGCTTGCGACGTTCCCCGAGGACGAATCGCCACGCTCGATCCAGCTCTACGGCACCGACGCCCACTACGTCGGCCGGGCCGTCGAGCACCTTGTCACCGAGGGCGGAGCGGACCACATCGATCTCAACTTCGGATGTCCTGCACCGAAGGTCACCCGGAACGGCGGGGGAGCGGCGTTGCCCTTCAACCGCGACCTCTATCGGGACATCGTCCGTGCGGCGGTTGCCAACTCCGGCGACGTGCCG
>CBDTYK010000334.1:0-2457 GCA_965364595.1 uncultured bacterium | reverse complement strand
AAGCCACGGCGGAACTGTTCGCCGAGCGCGGGTGGAATGTCGTCGCGACGATGCGGAATCCCTCCGATGGGTCGGATCTCGAGTCTCGAGACAACGTCATGGTCACCCGGCTCGACCTGCTCGACGCAGATTCCATCCGATCTGCGGTGGATGCCGCACTCGAACGCCTTGGCAGTATCGACGTCCTCCTGAACAACGCCGGCTACGGAGCGTACGGCCCGCTGGAAGCCACGCCGATGGACGTGATCCGTCGTCAGTTCGACGTCAACGTATTTGGCCTCATCGAAACCATCCAGGCCGTTCTGCCAGGCATGCGAGAGCGTCGAACCGGCACGATCGTGAACGTGTCGTCGGTCGGCGGCAGGGTCACGTACCCCCTGGGCACGCTCTATCACGGGTCGAAGTGGGCGGTCGAGGGACTGTCCGAAGCCCTCCACTACGAGCTGCTCCCGTTCGGCATCCGGATCAAGATCATCGAGCCCGGCGGGGTGCGCACCGACTTCTCCGGGCGATCCTTCGTCTTCACCCACGACCCCGAACTCGCCGACTACCAGCCGCTCGTTCAGGCCGCGACCGATGCCGTCGCCCAGGCTGCCAGCGAGGCGGAGGGTGCAACCCCGACCGGGCAGCAAGAGCCGGGGGAGGTGGCAGAGGTGATCTGGGCAGCTGCCACCGACGGCAGCGAACGGCTGCGTTATGTGTCTGGTGAGGGCGCCGAGAGCTTGCTGAGTCAGCGCTACTCGGCGGAACAGGACGAGGCGTTCGTGGCCGGGATGCGCGCCCAATTCGGCCTCTGAACACAACGGGGAAGTCGATGTCACAGGGCACACTGCCGCGCGGCACGGCTTCGGCGGACAGCACTCACTCGGCGCGACGGCACTCTGGATACTGCGAAAGTCGAGAGGTGCGTGATTGGGGCAGCGCGGGCCGCCGGGAGTTCGTCAGCGCCTCGTTGCGGGCCGATGCATCTCGAGGAGGCTCGCCACCGTCCTGCTGGTGGCGTGCAACTGTTCAGGTGGCGCCTGGGCGCGGATGCACGCCGCCACGCCTATCAGCGCCGTGGTGAGAAAGGCCGCCAGCTCGTCGAGGTCGACTGCCTCGTCCAGCTCGCCGGCGTGCCGTCCGTTCTCGAGTGCGTGTCGGAAGGCCCGGGCGATGCGGTCCAGGTATGCAGCCACGTACCTGCCGCTCGCAGGATCGAGCGCGGCCCGTTCCACTGCCGTGTTGCACAGGAGACAGCCGCGCCCGTGGAACCAGCCTTCGCCGGCGGAGGCGTAGCCGGCGAAGGCTCGTCGGATGGCATCCACCCCCGCATCGGGCGCCTCGATGGGCGCCAGCACCCTTGTGAGATGCTCACGGTTGTAGTGCTCGAGTGTTGCCTCGAACAGCTCCTGTTTCGATCCGAACTCGGCGTACATGCTCTTGCGGTTCACTCCGAGCTCTTCAACCAGCTCCGCAGTGCTCGTGCCGTTGAATCCATGGTTGCGGAACAACTCCACCGCTCGGTCCAGAAGCTCTGTTCGGTCGTATTGCTTGGGTCTGCTCATTGGATCTCCAACTGCCTTGACACATGGTAACCGATTGGTTACCTTATTTGAAGTAACCAATCGGTTACGTACAGGACGGCCTGGCAAGGCCCGACCCCGAGGAGGGAGTTATGGACAGCAACCACATCACCGTGATGTACAAGTGGACGGCGCAGCCCGGCAAGCTCGATGAACTCGCATCGATCTACACCGACGTCACCAACGCCATGGAGGCGAACGAACCTGGGGCCGAGGCGGTCCACATCTACGTCTCCGAGGCGGAGAACGCCGTCTACGTTCGCGATGAGTTCAAGGACGCCGGTGCCATGGGATTCCACTTGAGCACCACTGCCGCCGCCCACTTCCCCTCGCTGCTCGCCATCGCCACTCCCGGACCGTTCTTCTTCCTCGGGGATGTGCCCGAAGAGATGAAGCAGGCGACCGAACAGATGCAACTCGGCGGCGAGTTCGCCACCCATGCGGCCGGGTTCGATCGCTGACCCGGCCGGTACGATCCCGATCCATGGAAGAGACGACGGCCAGGCGGCTGGGGCGATGGATCGGGATCGGGCTCTATCTCGCTGTGGGGTTCTTCTACCTGGCCTCCGGACTCCTCGTGCCCGTCTTCCCGTGGCTGATCATCCTCAACATCCTGTGGGTGGCAGGCCTCGTCGTGGCCTGGCGGGCGAGCGCCGAGCGATGGTGGATCGCCCTCACGTCAGGCCCCATGGCGTGGATCTTCTGGGTGCTGTATGTCTCCGCCGGAGAGGCTTGGCTCGGCTGGACGGCCTGAGTCACGAGTCCCTCCTCCCGGCGCAGCCGGCCGATCGACAGGCGTGAAGCGTGCGACGTGAAGCGTGTGACGTGAAGCGTGTGACGTGAAGCGTGAAGCGGGTTCTTCGGGGTGGGCCCACGTGGACTTGAACCACGG
>CBDTYK010000333.1:0-2488 GCA_965364595.1 uncultured bacterium | reverse complement strand
CCGATACCAGCTCGGGCAGCGATGCGTTCACCACGTCGTACCCGAGGTCGGTTTGTCGATGAATCTAAACGGAGTCGGGTGTGAGCTCTACATTGGTCGCATAGGTCAGGGCCGGTACGTCGAGCAACTCGGCGATCATCTGCGGAACCACGCCCGAGTAGCCGTCGGTCGACTCGGTCCCTGCGATGACGAGGTCGAAGCCCTCGTTCTCGATCGCCTTGGCGAGAATCCGAGCCGTCGTCAGCGCATCCGAGCCCCGCAGCGTCGAGTCGTCGACCACGACTGCCTTGTCCGCTCCCATCGCAAGGGCCTGTCGGATTCCCTGCATGTTCCCGGCGGGACCCATGCTCACCAGCGTGACCGAGCCGTCGTTCGCCTGGGCCAACTGCAGGCCCATTTCGACGCCGTATCGGTCGCCGTCATCGAGCACCTGCTCGCTGGGGCGGACCAACCAATGGCTGTCCGGTTCCAGTGTGTAGGGGCTGGCCGGATCGGGGATCTGCTTCACGCAGACGACCACCTTCATCGCCGTTCTCCTTGCTCGTTTGCAGTGATCTCAAGGTTACCGACCAAACGGTCGGTAAAAGAATCCTGGCTCGGGCTGGCGAACTCGGGGCCGTTGGCCATTGGCTTTTGGCTCTTGGCCCTGCGCAGATCGCCGTGTGGGATTCCTGAGTACGAGTGCGTCGTCTGCGGTGCTGCGGGCGTTCATGTTCCATCGAGCTTCGTCGTAGAGTCCCCGATCGTGTCGAGACTCGTGATCGTTGCCCTCCTCTTGACGGGATGTTCGGCCGTCGGATTGGAACCGGAGGCTCCTGCGACCGCTGGTGATGTACCCGTACTCGATCAGGATTCGGACCTCAGGGCAAGAGCGGTTCTGCGGGCGGCAGCCGATGTGGGCTGGTCCGGCACGCCGCTGATGTTGCCGATCGGCACCCCTTCGGGCCTCCGGGAAGCGATCGACGAGGCATACACGGACGAGCTCCAACTCGTATCCAGAGCCGATCTACAGGCGCTCTCCACTCAGGACGAGTTCCGGTTCGACAACGGTGGTGTCTTCTTCGACGTATCTCGCGCCGAGCCGACCGAGCGCGCCGGTGTCATTGCGATCGACGTGACCATCCAGCGTGGCCTCCGGGACTTCTATGTGAAGACCTATCTGTTCCGCTGGTCGGGATCGGCCTACGAGGATGCAACCCAGGAGGACACCGGCGTCACAGTCACAACGTCCGTGTCCTGACGCACGGCAGGGACAGACCACAGGCGTCCTCGGATCAATGAGGTACGAGCTGGCGCGCTCAGAGTGGGAATCGATTTCCAAGTGTCGCGTATCGATTGCCGTATGGAGCCAATGGCCAAGAGCCAAGGGCCAATGGCCGCGAGCGAAGCGAGCTACTCGATCAGATCGAGAATCAGTGGAGTCGGCTCGGGCGGCTCTTCGGAGATGATCCAGGCGTTCTCGAGGATGCGGAGGGCCTCGTCGAGGCGGGCCTGGTGGCGGTACTCGAGGACGGCGAGCGGCGTGCCCTCCTCCACCTCGTCGCCGGGTTTGGCCAGCACGGTGATCCCCACGGCGGGATCGATGGTGTCCTCCTTGCGGGCACGGCCTGCTCCGAGTCTCATCCCGGCGACTCCGACCGAACGGGCCTCGCACACCGACACGTGACCCGCCTGCTTGGCCTCGATCGTCCAGTGCTTGCCGGTGGACGGGAGCAGATCGGGGTTCTCGATCGCGGCCGGATCTCCACCCTGGGCCTCGACGACCTCCATGAACTTCTCCAGCGCCGATCCGTCGTCGATGCAGCGTTGCAGGTCGGACCGGGCTGCTGCAGCTTCAGAGGCGACGCCCGTCTGCAGGAGCATCTGCACGCCGAGTTCCATCGTCACTTCGGTGAGGTCATCGGGGCCTTCGCCTCGCAGCACCTCGATCGACTCGACGATCTCGTTGGCATTGCCCACCTGACGGCCGAGCGGTGTGTTCATGTCGGTGAGCAACGCCACGGTGTCGACCCCGTGGCGTTTCCCGATACCGACCATCGTCTCTGCGAGCTCCCGCGCCCGATCGATGTCTGTCATGAAGGCGCCTGAGCCGAACTTGACGTCGAGCACCAGCGCGTCGAGGCCCTCTGCGAGTTTCTTCGACATGATCGAACTCGAGATCAGCGGGATCGACGCCACCGTCCCGCTGGCATCGCGCAGGGCGTAGAGCTTGCGATCCGCGGGTACGAGCGTCTCCGACTGGCCGGCGAGCACGAGACCCGTCTTGTCCAGCACCTTGCGGAAGGTGGCGGGGTCGAGCCCTGTCGTGAAGCCGGGGATGGACTCGAGCTTGTCGAGCGTCCCGCCGGTGTGTCCCAGCCCTCGTCCCGACATCATGGGGATCGCGACCCCACACACCGCCACCATGGGGCCGAGCGGAATCGACACCTTGTCACCGACCCCGCCGGTGGAGTGTTTGTCGCCGAGACCGGGAACCTCCTCGGCCAGC
>CBDTYK010000332.1:0-2506 GCA_965364595.1 uncultured bacterium | reverse complement strand
GCCGATGCCGCCGGCGCCGGGGAGCCTGTGAGCAGCGCGGTGTCCAGCGGCCCGGAACCCTGGATACAGTGGCTGAGATGCGTTTGCTGGTTGTCGAGGACGAACCCGATCTGGCGGCGGCGATCGTGCGTGGCCTGGCACGCGGTGGACACGCCGTCGACGCGGTCACCTCCGTCGTCGACGCCGAGCTCGCCGTCTCGACCGTGGAGTACGACCTCGTCATCCTCGACTGGAACCTCCCGGACGGCCGAGGTGTCGACTTGTGTGCTCGCATGCACTCGGGGGAGATCGAGACGTTCGGCACACTCGAGCCGAAGGTTCTGATGCTCACCGCCCGGGATTCGATCGAGGATCGCGTCGCCGGGCTGGACGCGGGTGCCGACGACTACCTCGTGAAGCCGTTTGCCTTCGCAGAGTTGGAGGCCCGAGTGCGTGCGTTGCTTCGTCGGGACTCCGGCGGCAGTCCGGTTCTCTCGACCGACGATCTCGTGCTCGACCCGGCCGCCTTCAAGGCGACTCGGGACGGAGCTGTGTTGCCGCTCACGGTCAAGGAGTTCGCCCTGCTCGAGTACTTCATGCGGCATCAGGGTGAGGTGCTCAGCCAGGAACGTCTTCTCGAGCATGTCTGGGACGAGATGGCAGATCCGTTCACGAACACGGTGCGGGTCACGGTCTCGAACCTGCGGAAGAAGCTGGGGGAGCCCCAGGTCATCGAGACCGTGCCTGGACGCGGCTATGTGCTCCGCTGATTTACTCTCCGCTTAACGTCCGCCCGATACCGTTCGCCACGATGCAGCTTCCTCCAGTCACCCGATCGCTGAGGTTCCGTCTCTCGGGTCTCACGTCTGCGTTGGTGTTCAGCGTGGCGGGTCTTGCGCTCGCCGGCGTCTACTTCGTGACCCTCCGGGCGGTTCAGTCGTTGACGGTCACAAACAGCAGGCTCCAGGCGGTCCTCGTGGATGGTGAGGTTGGACTGCGGCTCACCCAGGTCGAGATGCGAAGCCTCGAGAGCTTCGTCAAGGAGTACCTGCTCAACCAGGTCGCCGCTTGGACCTTCGGGATCCTGCTCGTCCTGTTCGCCCTGTCTCTGATCGTCGGCTGGGTCGTGGCGAGCCGATCACTCCGACCGATCGATGAGATCACGTCGGTGGCGAGGGACATTCAGGCGACGGACCTCGATCGACGGATCGGCCTCGACGGGCCGGACGACGAGCTGACCCGTCTCGCCAACACGTTCGACGCAATGCTGGATCGACTGTCCGGTTCGTTTCGATCACAACAGCAGTTTCTGGCGCACACCTCGCACGACCTTCGAACACCACTGGCGGTCATCCGGTCCAATCTCGAGGTGATCTCCAACGATCCCGACGCCTCCATCGAGGATTGGCGGGAGACCGGGGCAGTGGTCGAACGTGCCGCCGATCGCATCTCGGTGATGGTCGACGACCTTCTCGCCGTTGCCCGCCAAGAGCTCGCCGGCGCAACACTCACCTCGATCGACCCGGCGGAGATCATCACCGAGCTCGTGTCCGATCTCGGGCCGGCTGCCACGGCGGACGGTGTGCTGATCGAAGCCGACCTCCCGGACGAGTCCCTCGCCGTGGTGGCCGACCCCGACATGCTGCGTCGCGCCATCGGAAATCTGGTCGACAACGCGGTCCGGGAGAGCCCCGAGGGTGGCACCGTCTCCGTGGCGCTTCGCCAGGACGGCGAATGGACGTATCTCGGCGTGCTCGACCGGGTCCCGGGGATCGACGTCGATCTGGCGCTGAACGGTGATCACGGTGACGGGGGCATGGGGCTTGGCATCGTCCGCCAGATCGTGGCCATGCATGCCGGCCGACTCGCCGCCGTGGTGCGGCCCGGTGGCGGTTCGATTCTCTCGATCGCCGTTCCGGACCACTCCGATCCGTCCAGCTCGCCGCGTAGCGGTGAGGGTTTACTCGAGCTTTACCGCTCGGGCGATATCCAAGATGCAGGTTTGCCCATGCACGACCCGAGGTAATGAGGCCATGATCATGTACGAGTCCAATCCCCCCGAGCCGCCACGCAGATCTGCGGGGCGCATCGCCACACTTCTCACCGCCATCGCTCTGTTCGTTTCAGGTATCGGCATCGGATGGCTGTTCACCGAACCCGTATCGGACGAGCTGACCTCCGCTCCCGAGCAAGTGGAGGCGTCGTTCGTCGAATCCACCACGACAACGACGACGCTGCCCGATACCGGGGTCGAGATTCAGACCGATCCTCTCGTGAACACCCAGGGCGATGAGCCTGTGGCCGATGTCGCCGAAGCACTGTTGCCGTCCGTCGTCCAGATCGAGGTCGTCAACAACGGGATCGAGCGAGGGGTCGGCACCGGTGTCATCTACGACGCCAGCGGACTGGTCATGACGGCCGAACATGTCGTGCAGGGCCTCGATGAAGTTCGGGTGCGGCTCTCCGATGGAAACAAGGTCGCTGGTCAGGTGATCGGCGCCGATGAGGACAACGACATCGCCGTCAT
>CBDTYK010000331.1:0-2521 GCA_965364595.1 uncultured bacterium | reverse complement strand
CCATGGAACTTGCGAAGCTTTGCTCGCGGCGAGGCCGTCCTGTTCGACTGGGAAGACGCAGGTTGGGCACCGCCGTACGCAGATGCGGTGTGGTACGACCACGTCGTTGCACGGCTCGGGATCGCGGTTTCTCCGTCCGGTATCCCACACTCGCAGGAGGCGGTCGAGTATTGGAGAATGCGCCTGACAGCGTCGGTTGCCCCTGGCGAACGGAGTCTCGCTGCGAGCGTGCTCAGAGAACTCACGGCGCAAGCCTCGGCCGGCGGCTGAACGCCGAGTCGACTCGCGGACCAGCGATCCCTATCCGACTCGCAGACGGTCCAGTTGGTCCAGGCGCTGTATGGCAGGGGTCAGCAGGGCCGACCAATCGAAGGCAGCGGCGATCTCCTGCAATCGACGCCGCTCGATCGCGTCCGCCATCAACCCTTCCTCGATCGCATTCACGAACGCCTCTGGCTCGTCGGCAGTGGCGACCCCGGCCTGGGCGACACAGGCGGGAAGGGGCGTTGACACGCATGGGACGCCGGCCGCCAGATACTCGAACATCTTGAGCGGCGTCACACCCTTCGTCATCTCGTCGATCTGGAACCAGATGGTGCCGACATCGAAGGCGTGGGCGTATGCGGGCATCAACATCGAAGACCGCTCGCCGAGTCGGGTGACGTTGGCGAGTCGCTCGACCTCCCGTGCGTGGTCCTCGACCCGGGGGTCGGTGGGCCCGACGAGCACGAACCGCCATTCCGGCCGTCGACTGGCGACCGCAGCAAGCAGATCGAAGTCGAACCAGTGCGAGATCATCCCGTGATATCCGACGATCGGGCCACCGACCGGGACGTCACGCGGGGCGGTGACGTGAGCGCCGAATCGCTCGACGTCGACGCCGTTGGGGACGTGAATCAGGTCGGGACGCTCCTCACGATGCCGTTCGGCGAGAATCTCGTTCGACACGAGCACGACATCGGCCCGCTCCATCACGGACGGGTGATGCGCGCGCACCCGCCTTTCCTCCGGGACGTCGACTTCGTCGGCGTCGTAGATCGAGAGATCGTCGAGGATGTCGTACACGATGACCGGATCTGCGAAGTCATCGAACAAGGACGACAGCGGCGCGAAGTGCAGATACAGGATCACCTGGTCGGTGGGGACCTCCGAGAGAGCGGTGACGATGTTGACACCGTCGATCTCCGACGGCCCGTCGGCGCGGGGATCGATGAACCAGACCGGGTGCCCCGCCTTTGCAAACGCCTCCAGCAGGAACTGGGGCCTCTGCTTCATCGAATCCCATTCGACCCACGTCGGCAGATACACCACCGGTCGCAGATCACCGGGCCGAGCAGCCGCAACGTGCGCGAGTCCGGGCTGCGATCGTTTAGCTTTCGTACCCAACAGCCGGTCCAACATTGCAGCGATGGTAGGAGGGCGGCGTGACGAACGAACCCATCACCCATCCGGTCACCGTGGTCATCCCTGCGCTGAACGAAGAACAGACCATCTCTCCCCTGCTCGACGCCCTCCTGGCGGGCACCCGCCCACCGGAAGAGATCGTGGTGTCGGACGGCGGATCGACCGATTCGACCCGCGAGATCGTCGCGCGGTACGCCGATCGCGGAGCTCGATTGATCTCTGGCCCTGGAGGGATCTCCGAGAACCGCAACGCCGCCATCGAGGCGGCGAGCCATGAGTTGATCGCCTGCACCGATGCCGGCTGCATCCCTGACGCCACGTGGCTCGAACGGCTCATCGAGCCGTTGGAGGCCGGCGCACAGTGGGCGGGCGGTCTGTCGCGGCCTGCTCGAACGAGCCGGCTCCAGAAGGTCATCGGGCTGGCGATGATGCCGTCGCCCGACGAGATCGACCTCGATCACTTCGTACCCGGCGGCGCCTCGCAAGCGTTCACCAGGGACGTGTGGCGGAGAGCCGGTGGATTCCCGGAGGGCATGAGAGCCGGCGAAGACACGATGTTCGGCCAACGGATCAAAGACCTCGGGATCCGGCCGGCGGTGGTCCCGGATGCCCAGGTCACCTGGCAAGCACCTCGCTCGGTGGGCGAGATGGTGCGAAAGGCGTTTCTCTGGGGTCGGGCAGACGGATCGGTCGGGACCAACTCGAGCGGCTATCTGAAGGTCTTCGTCATCTGGGTCGGAGGCACAGCTGTGGGACTTCTACTCCCAATGCTGCGTCTCCCCCGCTTCGGAATCACCGCGATCGCGGGGGTACTCGGCGCCAGCGCCTGGATGACACGCCGCAAGCATCGTGCCCTCGATGACGCGCTGGGCTCCGTGGTCCTTCCCGCAGCGCACGCGCTCCGCACCGGTAGCCAGGGCATCGGGTGGGCGTTGGGGTATCTGTCCCGTCCCGACCGGCCGCCGCTCGGGCGACTCGCCGCACTGCTCGGGGCTCGGCTGGGGATGAAGGCCAAACGGACACTGCGTCCGTACATCCCGGACTCGCTCATGGCCAAGCTGCGCACGCGACGAGCTCCTGGTGTTCGCACCAGCCGCAACAACGTGGACATCCTTGT
>CBDTYK010000330.1:0-2523 GCA_965364595.1 uncultured bacterium | reverse complement strand
CTTCGGCGCAACGGCGAGATAGATCGCCGCCTGGCTCAGGGCATAGGTCGCCTCGGGCAGACCGATCATGGCCAACGCCTGAGCCGCCGCATTCGCCTGTAACAGCGCATTCGGATCGGCCAGTCCGATGTCCTCGGAGGCGAGGATGATCATCCGCCTCACGATGAACTCCGGATCCTCGCCTCCGGCGAGCATGAGATGCAGCCAGTACAGGGCTGCATCCGGGTCGGAGCCCCTGACGCTCTTGATGAATGCGCTCACCACGTCGTAGTGTTGGTCGCCGGCCTTGTCGTAGCGGACGATCCGACGCTGGAGGGCTTCGGAGACATCCTCGATGCCGATGGCGTCGGATCCTCGGCTCTGCGCCAGCGTCGCCGCCACCTCCAGGGCATTCAGCGTGTGACGGGCGTCGCCGCCACTGCGGTCGACGAGCGCTGCAACTGCGTCCCCGTCGATCCCGAGCCCCATCCCGGCCAGGCCCCGATCGTCGTTCAGCGCACGATCCACCATCGTACGCACCGCGTCTTCGCCCAACTTCTCGGTGCGGAAGAGCGTCATCCTGCTCATGAGCGGCGAATTGACCTCGAAGAACGGGTTCTCGGTCGTGGCACCGACGAGCACGATGGTGCCGTCTTCGACTCCGGGCAGGAGCGCGTCCTGCTGACTCTTGGAGAACCGATGGATCTCGTCGAGGAACAGCACGGTGCGACGCTCCTCCATCGTCAGGCGATCGCGAGCGGCGGCGAGCACCTCGCGCACGTCCTTGACGCCCGCCGACGTCGCCGAGAGTGTCTCGAATGCCGCCTCGGAGTGGGATGCAACGAGACGGGCCAACGTGGTCTTGCCGGTTCCCGGCGGTCCCCACAGCAGCATCGAGACCGGGCGGCCCGACTCGACGATCTTGCGGAACGCGGCCGATGGCGCCACCAGCGCCGGTTGACCGACGACCTCGTCGATCGACTTCGGCCGCATCCGCGCAGGGAGTGGCGCAGTCCTCCGGAGTCGATCCTCGCCGGCGGACTCGAAGAGATCCATCGTGCGCCGTCAGCGAGCCGAGCGGCTCACGAGCCCTCGAGCTTGGTTCGCGTCTCGGGACGCAGCATGAGCCCGAGCTCCGCGAGCTGTGTGTCGTCGACGAGCGTCGGTGACCCGGTGAGTGGATCGACCCCTGATTGGGTCTTGGGGAACGGGATGACCTCGCGAATCGACTCTTCGTTTCGCAGGATCATGACGAGCCGATCGATGCCGAAGGCGAATCCGGCGTGCGGTGGCGGACCGAATCGGAGTGCCCGGAGGAACCACCCGAACATGCGCTCGGCCGTGTCGGCGTCGATGCCGAGAATCTCGAAGACCCGCCTCTGGAGTTCCGGATCGTGGATTCGGACGCTTCCCGAACCGAGTTCGACGCCGTTGAGCACCGCGTCGTAGGCCTTGGACAGCGCCTTCTCGGGCTCCGTTGCCATGACTTCGACGTCCTGTGGTGTGGTGAACGGGTGATGACTGAACGTGATCGAGCCGTCTTCCTCTTCTTCGAACATCGGGAAGTCGGTGACCCAGAGGAACGACAGCTCGTCGTGGTTTGCCGGGCGCCCGAGCATGGCGCGAAGCGCACCGAGCACGGTCACCGCGGTCTTCCAGCGGTCGGCGACCAGCAGGAGCACGTCGCCCGGCTCGGCGGCGAGTCGCTCGACGATTCCGGCGATCTCATCATCGTTGAGGAACTTCGCGACCGGCGACCGCAGGGTTCCGTCGTCGTTGACGACCATCCACACCAAGCCCTTGGCGCCGTTCGACTTGGCGACCTCGGTCAGCTCGTCGGCCTTGGACCGGGGGAACTCAAGCCCGCCCGTGTTGATGCCACGGATCACTCCGCCCGTGTCGAGCGCTCCCTTGAACACACCGAACTCGGAGTCGGCGAAGAGCGCACCGAGGTCGACGATCTCCATGCCGAACCTCATGTCGGGTTTGTCGGTGCCGGAACGATCCATCACCTCCTGCCAGGTGAACCGGGGAAAGGGCTCGGTGAGACGTACGCCGCGCACGGCCTCCGTGGCGGCCTTCAACGTCTGTTCGATCGTGTCGAGCACCTCGTCCTGACCCCAGAAGCTCCCTTCGAGATCCAGCTGGGTGAACTCGAGCTGACGGTCCGAGCGAAGGTCCTCGTCGCGGTAGCACCGTGCGATCTGGAAGTAGCGCTCGACCCCCGAGACCATGAGCAGCTGCTTGAAGAGCTGTGGTGACTGGGGCAGTGCATAGAAGTGCCCCTCGCGAAGCCGGCTCGGGACGAGCATGTCGCGGGCGCCTTCGGGGGTGGAGGCGACCAAGGTCGGGGTCTCCACTTCGAGGAAGCCGAGATCGTCGAGCGTTCGGCGGATCGCTGCCGTCGCCTTCGACCTCGCTGCGAGGTTCTCGGCCATGGTGGACCTGCGAAGATCGAGATACCGGTACGATCCACATCATGACGAATGAGGACTATCAGGATGATCTTGTCATTCGCCGTGATGATGTAACGCGAGTATTTAC
>CBDTYK010000329.1:0-2524 GCA_965364595.1 uncultured bacterium | reverse complement strand
GACGATGCCCTTCGCCACGCTCTGCTCGTCGTCGAACAACCGGTACTTGATCGACGAGCTGCCGCAGTTGAGGACCAGGGTCCGCACGTCAATGGGCCTCCGCCTGGATGGCGGTGATGGCAACGGTGTTGACGATGTCCGCGACCTCGCACCCTCGCGAGAGATCGTTCACAGGCTTGTTGAGTCCCTGAAGGACCGGGCCGACGGCGATGGCCCCGGCGGAGCGTTGCACGGCCTTGTAGGTGTTGTTGCCGGTGTTGAGGTCCGGGAAGATGAACACGGTCGCCTGGCCGGCCACGCTCGATTCCGGCAGCTTCTTGCTGCCGACAGACGCATCGATCGCAGCGTCGTACTGGATCGGTCCGTCGATGCGGAGGTCGGGCCGACGATCTCTGGCGAGGCGGGTCGCCTCACGCACTCGCTCCACGTCCTCACCGGTGCCGGATTCGCCGGTCGAGTACGACAGCATCGCAACGACAGGGTCGATCCCGAAGCGCTCTGCGGTCTCGGCAGAGCTGATGGCGATGTCGGCGAGCTGTTCGGCGGTCGGGTTCGGGTTCACCGCGCAGTCCCCGTACACGAGGACGCGATCGGCGAGCAGCATGAGGAAGACCGACGAGACGATGCTCACGCCGGGGCGCGTCTTGATCACCTGGAGGGCGGGGCGCACGGTGGCTTGTGTCGTGTGAGCCGCACCGGACACCATCCCGTCCACCAGGCCGGTCTCGACCATCATCGTCCCGAACTGGTTCACGTCGAGCATGACGTCGAGGGCGTTCTCCATCGCAACCCCACGATGGGAGCGCAGTTCCTGATAGCGCCGCGCGAGTTGCTCGCGGAGCGGCGATGTCGCCGGGTCGATGATCTTGACCGATCCCGGAGGCAGACCGCGCTCGGCGATCCGGGGAGCCACCCGGTCGATCTCGCCGAGGAGTGTGAGCTTCACCACCCCGCGGCGGATGAGGATCTCCGCTGCGTCGAGGATGCGGTCATCGGTGCCTTCCGGCAGCACGATGTGCTTGTCGGCGGAACGGGCGCGCTCGATCAAGTCGTACTCGAACATGAGAGGTGTGACCCGGTCGGATCTCGTCACGTCGATCTGTTTTGCGAGCAGTTCGGCGTCCACGTGCCGTTCGAACAGCCCCAACGCCGTGGCGATCTTGCGTTCACTCGACGGTCTCATCACGGCCGTCACGCCTGCGACGTCACGGGCCGTTTGGAATGTGTCGGTGTCGACTGCATAGATCGGCATCCGGGCGTCTTCGATTCCTTCGATGAGATCCAGGACCTCGTGGGCGGGTTCCAACCCGCCGGTCAGGATCAGCCCGGCGATGTTTGGGTAGGTCGTCGAGACCCGGCTCGCCACCGATCCGGCGATGAGATCGGATCTGTCGCCGGGAACCATCACGAGGTAGCCCTCTCCGACGTGGTCGAGGAAGTTCGGCAGCGACATGGCGGCGATCTTGTACCCGGTGATCTCCCGGTTCTCCTCGACCTCGCCCGACGGGATCACCGGGATGGCGCCGAGGGCTTCGACCACTTCGGCGAACGTGGGCATGCCGAGCAGGGGTGTCTCGGGGATCGTGAACTCCGGTTCGTGGCCGCGCACCGTTCCGAGCGCGGAAGAGACCGAATCGATGTCATCGGGAGCGACCCGATTGACGATCGTTGCCGCAAGTGTGCAGCCCTCCCGCATGAGCGACTCGCGTGCGACCATCACGCTCTCGACGACGTCCTCGACGTTCCGGTCGTGACCGTTGATGAGGATCACCACCGGAGCCCCGAGATGGTTCGCCAGTTCGGCGTTGAATCCGAACTCGTACGTCGCCGACACGCCCGTGTAGTCGGTGCCGTCGCAGATGACGAAGTCTGCGTCTCTGGCGAGAGTGCGGAACTTCTCCAGGACGCCGCGATACACGTCTTCGTTTCGCCCACTGGCGAAGAGGTCCTCGATCTCGGCGGAGGTGTACGCATGGTCGACGCGAGCGGCGGGAAACCGTGTCTGGATCAGTTCGGTGCGACCGTCGGAACGGTCCGGGACGACTGGCCGGAAGTACCCGAGTCGCTCGATGCGGGCGCCGAGCAGCTCCATGAGACCGAGTGCCACGACGGACTTGCCGGCTCTCGGCTCCAGTGACGCGATGTAGAGACTCTTGGCCACGGGACTCACCAGCTCTCGGGTCGTATCTGGTCGGGATCGACGCTCTTGGGTGCTGTGAATGGTGGTTGCATCAGGCCTCAGTGTCACGGCTGAGTTAAGCAGCCAGCGGCGCCTCGATGCAGTCGATCACAACGGCTGCCGACCGACCAGAGGCGCTCGTCCGTGAAACGTGGGTCCCGTGTGAACCTCGGATCCGCACTGTGTTCTCGTCTCACACCGGGTCGGAGCCCGACATGGGCGTGTGACGGTCGCTAGGGTCGTTCAATATGTTGAACACTCAATTCATTCCATTGTGCATATGAGTGCACCCGAGGTGCGCCCGGCCGACGACCCCGCTGTGCTGCTCGGCGCTGCGATCCGGGC
>CBDTYK010000328.1:0-2528 GCA_965364595.1 uncultured bacterium | reverse complement strand
AACGAAGGCTGATCGGCCGTCGTGGGTTCTGGGTTCCGCGTCCTGCGAGAGATCAGCGACGCAGCAGGCCCCGAACGATCTCCCGCATCCCGAAGCTGCCTTCTGCGATCAGTTCACCGCCGCTCGTCATGAGCACTGGTACGCGTAGGCCGTATTCGACGACGAGTTCATCGTCGGTGTCGATGTCGACGACCTCGAGTCGGCGTCCGAAGATTCGCGCAGCCCGGCGGGCGTAGGGCAAAGCGGACTCACACAGGTGGCAGGCAGAGCGCGTATAAAAAATCATCAGAAAAAGCATTCAAGTGCATATGTCAACCGTCCGATCTACAATGGCATGGCCGGATTGCTCGCAATTCGGTCGAGAGAGACAAGGACCGCCAGTCATACCAATTGGGCACAAAGTCCAAGGTGTGATCGGATAGCCTCCCAGCCCGCCCCACGGCGGTACCTCCTCTCTCCAGGATGAAGCCTCCCCTGCCCCGGGAGGCTTCATCAATTTCCGGCCTGTCTCGCTTCGCTCGCCTCGGCCGTTCTGGGTGATGGGTTCTGGGTCCTGAGTCCTGAATTGGATCGGTGCGGATGCAGCGTCGGCGCAGCCGACTCGTGGAAACCCAGAACCCAGGACTCACAACACAAGACTGGCCGAGGAACGAGGCCTCAGCGGACGCCGAACATGAGGTCTCTCAGGTTCACGGGGGTGACGGCAAAGGTCTCGGGGTCGATCGACAAGGAGCCGATCCGCAGGCCCTGCATGCCCTCCCCGGCGTTGGTGCTCACCCGCAGGGCGCCGTCGTCGTACTCGAGACGGCCCAGACCGAGGCAGCCGCCGAGCCCATCCTGGACACCGACCAGCATGCCATGCAGCCTCGACTGCTCGAGCGCCGGAGGGAGCGTCGGAGCGAACACGGTGGACCGAACCCGCCAGCGCCCGAGCTCGGGGGCGAACGCCTTCTCGAAGGCCGCCGTCCGTCGCTCTGCTCGCTCGTCGGGGGCACTCGGGATGATGTCGGGGTCGGCCGGTATCGAGATGACGTCCACCGAGAAGAACCGCTTCAGCATCCCGCTGATCGGCTCCATCTCGGCGCCACGCTGCATCGCCACGACCAGGTCCGGCTTGACCAGCTCGGCCTTGTGGTACTTGAGCGTCTCGCCGATCACGCCCGACACGACGCTCGAGGTGTCGATGATCACGAGGTCCGACTCTTCTCCGGCCCTTCCGGCCATTGCCGCAGTGGCGATCGTCTGCTGGAGGACGAGTTTGTTGGGCGAGATGGCGCCGACGAAGTGGAGTGCGTCGGCGATCTCGAGTGAGTCGAAGTCGGCCTCACTCCGAAGGTACTTCAGACCGACGCACGATGGCGGCCCGACTCGACTGTTGCTGATGTCGGCGTCGACGAAGCCCACGACCTTGCCCGCCTCGACGGCGGCGCTGGCACATGCCAGCGCAGTGGTGGTCTTCCCCGTATCGAGTGCACCGACGAACATGACCGACGTCGATGCGAGAACCTTCGAGACGACCTCGCTGTGGTTTTCACCCATGACGGCGATGGTACCGACCAGACGAGGACTCCTCGATCGAGGCGTTCATCGATCGCCGGTTGCCCGCTCGAACGCGTAGCCTGACCGGCCATGTCACACGTGAGCTTCCTCTCCGACTTCGGGCTCACCGACGAGTTCGTCGGCGTGGTTCACGGAGTCATCGCCAAGCTGGCGCCAAAGACGACGGTCATCGATGTCACACACGGCATCCCGCGGGGCGACGTTCGATCGGGCGCCCTCGCACTGGTCCGATCCATCCAGTATCTGCCAGACGGCGTGGTCCTGGCCGTCGTCGATCCCGGCGTCGGCACGGGTCGCCGTGCGATCGCAGCAGGAACCGAGTCCGGGATGCTCTTCGTGGGGCCGGACAATGGTCTCTTGGGACCTGCGGTGGCCACGATGGGGGGCGCCACGAAGATCGTCGAACTGACGAACCCCGAGGCTCAGATCCCGAGTGCTGGAGCCACGTTTGCAGGCCGCGACATCTTCGGGCCGGCAGCGGCACTGCTGTCATCCGGCGAGGCCTCCCTCGAGGATCTCGGGGACGAGGTCGCGCCCGACTCGGTGACACCGCTGTTGATCCCGCTGCCCGAGATCGAGCCGGGCAAGGTCGTCGGCGAGGCCTGGTGGGTGGACACGTTCGGGAACGTCCAGTCCAACGTCGGGCCGGATGACCTCGCGGTCGCCGGGATCACGAAGGACGTCACGGTCACCGTACGCGTGGGCGCCAGCGAGTACGAGGTCCCGTGGGTGGACACCTACGGCGATGTCGACGAGGGCGAGCCGCTGCTGCACGTGGATTCGTCCGGTCTGATGGCGCTGGCAGTTCGGGCCGGTTCTGCCACCTCGTACTTCAATCTGGCAACTGGGACGGCACTGACTCTGGCGGGTTGAGCAACTCGACGGCTTGGTAGATCGCCGCCCCGGCGATCACCAAGAGCAACACGAGGACGACGATCGCGGTCGCAGGGCGCATGGCGATCAGTGTG
>CBDTYK010000327.1:0-2583 GCA_965364595.1 uncultured bacterium | reverse complement strand
GGATTATGGGTAGGCCGCGGTCGCGGACATCCTTGATGAGTTCGAGGACACGGCGCGATTCCTTTACTCCCAGGGCCGCCGTGGGCTCGTCCATGATCACGACCCTGGTGGCGAAGGCGGCCGCCCGCGCCACGGCGACTCCTTGGCGTTGGCCACCGGACAAGGTTTCAACAGCCTGTTCGATGTCCTGGATCGTCAGCAGTCCGAGTTCGCTGAGTTGGCGTCGGGCGTGGTCTTGCATGGCGGACCGGTCGAGGAGCCGGAAGAGCGACCCCAGGATCCCGGGTTTGCGCTTTTCACGCCCTAGGTACATGTTCTGGGCGATGTCGAGACCGGGCGACACTGCAAGGTTCTGGTATACAGTTTCGATACCGAGGGCGCGGGCGTCGAGCGGGCTCTTGAAGTTGACAGGTTTGCCGTCGAGGAGGATCTCCCCGGCGTCCGGGGTGTAAGCGCCGCAGAGGCACTTGATGAGCGACGACTTGCCTGCACCGTTGTCGCCGATGACTGCGAGGAGCTCGCCGGGCATCAGCTCATAATCGGCGTTCTCGATGGCGGTGACGTTGCCGAATCGCTTCGTGAGACCGCGTCCTTCGAGTACGGGGGTCACGGTGGTCGTGGTCATCTGCCCACCCTCCTTATCCATTGGTCGAGCCCGACGGCAACGAGCACCAGAACGCCCACGGCGAAGACCCGCCACAGTGGGGCAAATCCGAGTTGCGACAGTCCGCTGTCGAAGACGCCGACGATGAGGGCACCGATGAGCGTCCCGAGAACGCGACCGCGTCCGCCGAAGAGGCTGGTGCCTCCGATCACCACTGCCGTGATGCTTTCCAGGTTCGCATTGACGATCGGTATCGGGCTCACTGCGCCAATGCGCCCGATCCAAAGCCACCCTGCGATCCCACACAGAAGTCCGGCCACCGCATAGACCGACAGCAGGACTCGGTTGATGCGGATACCGACGAGCCGAGCAGTCTCAGGTTCGTCACCGGTCGCATACACATGTTCGCCCCATGCCGTGCGTTGGAGCACGTACATGAAGAAGACGTAGAGGACCAGCATGAAGAATGCCCCGTAAGTGATCCGGAATCCGGACACGGGTTCCCAGACATTGCCGAACCACAGCAGGTTGTTTGCGCTGGCAATCACGTCGGCGTTCCGAATGGTTTCGTTGTCGGAAAACCACTGGGCAAGAGCACCAAACACGCTGAGCGTACCCAGCGTGGCGATGAAAGGTGGCAGTTTGAGGCGGGTGACGAGCCAACCGTTTCCGACACCGCACGCGAGCCCGAGGGCAATTCCGAGCAGGAGCCCGAGCCACGGATTCCATCCCCAGGTCACGGCCAGCTTCCCCATGGTCACCGAGCTGAACAGGGTGATGGCACCGACGGAGAGGTCGATGCCGGCAGTGAGGATCACCAGCGTCTGGGCAATACCCAGCGTTCCGATAATCATGACCTGGGCGAGGATCGTCGAGACGTTTGTGGCAGTCAGAAACCGATCGCCCGCAATACTGAAGAAAATGAAGGCCAGCAGCAGCACCGCCGACGGGCTGGCCAGCGGTCGGCTATGCAGAAACCGTTGCAGCCGATCCAACGGGGTCTGGCCCTGTTCGAATGTGGCGAAATCACCACCTGCGGCGCCGGCGACCGATTCGGCGGCCGTCAACTCGTCGGTCGAACGCTTTTCCGTGGGCCGGGGGGCCGGGTCGTCAGCCATGGGCGTTCTCGCTTCCTGTCGACTCCAGATCTGGTGTGATGTGGTTGGGTGCGGATGCTCTCACCGCACCCAACCACGGGTCGTCATTGCAAGGTCAAGTGGCGCTTAGCCCCAGCAGTTGTCCAGACCCCACTCACTCGTCTGGGACTCGACTCCATCTACCGGGCCATCGGTGATCAACTCGACGCCCGTATTGAAGAAGTCGATGCCCGGCGAGTTCGGTGGGATCTCACCGGTGGCGAGGGCTTCAACGCCCAGCGATGCCATGAGCAGCGGGAACTGCATCGATGTGGCACCAATATTGCCGTCGGCGACATCGCTGACGCCGGTGCAGGACCCGTCAACCGACACGATCACGGCCTCGATACCG
This sequence comes from uncultured bacterium, assembly GCA_965364595.1. Classification (GTDB taxonomy): domain Bacteria; phylum Actinomycetota; class Acidimicrobiia; order Spongiisociales; family ZC4RG35; genus JAHEDH01. Next base: position 491 of record CBDTYK010000327.1, on the reverse strand, counting down.
GCCGCGTCGAGTGCCAGCTTGGCTCCGGCGGCGGCGGGTTCGTTGAGGGTGTAGACCACGTTGATACCAGGGTCGAGGGCAATCAAGCGTTCCATAGCACTGCGGCCGCCCTCTTCGTTGCCATCTGTGATGTCCTGGCCAACGATGCGCGGGTCGGTCTCGTCACCCCATTGGTTGGGATCTGCGATGTCGATGCCGAATCCGGTGAGGAATCCCTGGTTGCGCAGAACCCCAACGGTGGGCTGGCTCTCGTTGATGTTCAGAAGTGCGATCTTGGCGTCCGCCGGGTCATCGATCGTTGCTGCCGCCCATTGTCCGATCAGCTCGCCGGCACGGAAGTTGTCGGTGGCAAAGGTCGCGTCCGCTGCGTCGATCGGATCGAGCGGAGTGTCGAGAGCAATCGCTATCAGGCCTGCTTCTTGCGCCCTTTCAATGGTGGGCACGATCGCAATCGTGTCGGCGGGCGTGATCAGGAACCCTGCAGCCCCGGC
>CBDTYK010000326.1:0-2593 GCA_965364595.1 uncultured bacterium | reverse complement strand
CGTCAGCGTGTCCCGAATACGCTCGAAGCATGCCCGAGACGCACATGGATCCGGTGAACGCCGGCGGCCGATTCATCCTGGAGTTGGCGGCGCTCTACGGGATCGGGCGGGGAGTGTGGGAAGCGTCCGGAAACTGGATCGCCGTCGTCGTGGTCGCCGGACTGGCGGCGTTCGTGTGGGGACGGTTCCGGGTGCCGGACGACCCCGGGCCTGCGCCGGTGGCCGTTCCGGGGGTCGTGCGGCTCGTGATCGAGGCGGCGATCCTCGTCGGTGGGGGAGTGGGGCTGGCGGTCGCGCACGAGCGGCTCGCAGTTGTCTACTTCATCGCACTGGTCGTGCACTACGCCACGACTCGCCGCCGCCTCGCCCACGTGCTGTCGTTTCGGTGAGCTTCAGAGGCCGAGCAGGCCGCCGGCGGTGTCGCCCAGGATCGACCTCGTCACGTGATCGGGGAGTTCAGCGCTGCGTACGAAGTCGACAGGATCGAGGCTGCCCATCTCGAAGGGGTAGTCGGTCCCGAGCATGACGCGGTCGCCGCCGAGCAGGTCGACCACGTAGCGGAGGGCTGCGTGGTTGTGGACCACCGTGTCGACGTAGATCTGCCGGAGGTAGTCGGACGGCGGCTTGCTGATGTGTTTGGCGGCGAGGTTCGGTTTCTGGTGATAGCCGGCGTCCATCCGGCCGATCTGGTACGGGGCGAACCCGCCGCCGTGGACGACGCACACGTTCAGATTCGGGAAGCGCTCGAACACCCCGGAGAAGATGAGCCCGGCGAGGGCGATCGTGCTTTCGGCGGGTCGGGCGATCATGTTCTCCATGAAGTAGCGCTTGAGGTCGATGCCCTCGAGTGGACGCATGGGGTGCAGGACGATGAAGGCTCCGAGGTCTTGCGCTGCGGCCCAGAAGTCGTCCAGTCCTGCTTCGTCGATGTACCGGCCATCGACCGTGGTCGCCAGTTCGACTCCCTTCATGCCGAGCGTTCGCATGGCGTGGTCGAGTTCGTTCACTGCTCCCGTCGGGTCTTGCAGCGGGACGGTGCCGATCGCCGAGAAGCGGTCGGGAGCCCTGGCCGCCTCCTCTGCCAGCGCCTCGTTCTGTACGCGTGCATATCTGCTGCCGGCGTCGGGCGCCAGCTCATAGGCGGTCAGGTCGATCCAGCCGGACAGCACCTGGTGGTCGAGCCCCATCCGGTCGAGTTCGGCGATCCGTCGATCGAAATCCGTGAGGTCGTCGCGGAGCGGTTGGGTGGTGACGCGTCCGTCGATGCGGACCGCCGTTCCACGCTCCGTGGGGACGAGGTCGATGCCGAGTGGATTGCCTTCGGACTCCATCCAGGCTCGGAACGATTCGGGGATGCAGTGTGCGTGGACGTCGATGTTCATACGGGCAGGCTATGTCACCGACTGGCGGTCCGCAATCGATTGCGGGGCTTTTGTCGGCGTGTCGGCTCCCGACTCTCTCGAACGAGATCGGGTCTTTCGCCGCCGGACTGGCTGCCCTACAATCGATTGCAGCCTGCCTTGGAGGACCCATGCCGCGCATTCCGTATCCCGACCTCGATTCGATCACCGACCCCGAGATGTTGGCGGCCCTCGACCGATCACGCCGGGTGGGAACGCCGCGCCCGGAATCGCAGGCGATTCGGGCGCACGTCCCTGCGGTCATGAAGACGTTCACCAACGCCTGGATGCAGATCTTCGTCGACGGGGTCGTCGAGCACGAGCTGAAAGAGCTGTGCAGGGTGTATGTCACCAAGACGGTCAAGTGCGGCTACTGCGCGGCCCAGCGGTCCACCGACGCCGAGGTCGAAGAGGACCACTACGACGACCTGCTCGAGTTCCGGACGTCGGACAAGTACACCGACAGGGAGAAGGCAGCGTTGGCTTACACCGACGCCATCGTGTGGGATCCGGACATGGCCACCGACGAGGTGTGGGAGCAACTCCACGCCAACTTCACGGCACCGGAGATCGTCGAACTCGGATCGTTCATTGCGCTGACGTCGAGCCAGCAACGATGGATCAAGACGCTCGACCTCGGGCATCGCGAGGTCCTCGCAGACACCGACACCGGTTTGATCGAGACACCGAGGTAGGGAGACAGCCATGGCCACCGAAGTCGCGAGTTCGTTCGACGTCACGAAGCCGATCGTCAGGCGTAAACAGTTGGTCGCCACCAACCATGCCGGGATGTTCACCGAGATCGACTTCGGTGAGTACGGCTACTTCGCCACCGACGAGCCCGAGGCCCACGGCGGCACCGGTGAAGGTCCGTCGCCGCTCCAAACGGTGATCGGGGCGCTCTGCGGCTGCGAGGCCGTGACGTTCAACCGCACCGCCTCCGAGTACGAGTTCTCCTACGAAGGCATCACCTTCGAGGCCGAGTACACGATCGACATCCGTGGCCGTCTCGGCGTCGAAGGAGTTCGACCCCACTTCCAGACCATCAGGGTCGAGGCAGTGGTCACCACGACAGAGTCCGAAGAGCGGCTGGCGGAGGTCGTCGAAGAGACCGAGCGCAGGTGTCCGGTCTTCAATCTCGTCACCGACGCCGGCGTCAACACCGAAATGCGCTGGATCCGCAAACTGCCGGA
>CBDTYK010000325.1:0-2649 GCA_965364595.1 uncultured bacterium | reverse complement strand
ACCACCGTCAGATGATTCACCACCCGCTCGCGGCGCCGACGCCGGTCCGCCGGGTGTGATGCAGCGCAGTGCCGATGGCCATCAGGTTGGCTTCGGTGCCCGAGTTCGTGAATCTGACACGCTCGAGGGCATCGAACCGGGCGCACAGCAGCTCGGCCAACTCGACCTCGGTGGCATGCGTTGCGCCGAGCGCGAATCCGGTTGCGAGCGCCTCGCTCACGGCGTCGGCGATGACCTTTTGCGAGTGCCCGAACAGCCCGGCGGTGTAATTGCCGAGGAAGTCCACGTAGGTGTGACCATCGACATCGGTGATCTCCGCTCCCGACGCCGACGCCACCCGGAACGGAAACGGCTCGAAATGAAGCACCGATCTGGTGTTCCCACCCGGCATGACCCGGGATGCGCGCCGGTGTAATTCGGCGCTCGCCGGGTGGCGTTCGGCGTACGCGGCGTGGGCTTCGGCCACGAGACGATCGAGGTCCATGCGGGAAACCTACCGAACGTCACCACACGACGAACCGGCATTGGCCCGACAGGTCGGTCCGCGCTCTGAGTATGTTGCTGATCCCGGCGAGGAGATGAGCAGTGGTTGCAGAGCAGTCGGGTGAGTTCGTTGCCCTGAACGCGGACGTGGTCGGCTACAGCGCCCTCGTTGCGGACGACGTCGAGACCACCACCGAGGCGATGTCGACGTACCACGAGTTGGTTTCGTCAGAGGTGGATCGCAACGGAGGGACGCTCGCGAACTTCGTCGGCGACAGCTTCATGGCGATCTTCACCGATGCCATGGACGGCCTCAAGGCGGCGATCGCAATCTGCAAGGCGGTCGAAGCGCGCAATGCCTCACTGCACGCAGCACGCCAGGTGCGGTTCCGAATGGGGATGGACAAGGGACCGGTCACCTTCGCTGCGGGCAACCACCACGGTGACGCGCTGAACATCTCGGCCAGGATCCAGGCGATTGCTCGGCCGGGTGGCCTCGCAGTATCGGGCCGGGTCTACCGAGCACTCGACGAGCCGGCACTTCGTTTCCGTCCGATGGGACGCCAATCGCTCAAGAACATCCCCGAAGAAGTGGACGTCTATGAGTTCGCAGACCTGCCGAGCGGAGGTTGGGAAGCGACGCTGCGCCGCTCGCTCGCACTCGAGTCACCAACGCTGGCGGTGCTCCCCAGCCACAGCGAGATGGTCGACGACATCGTGCGCTCCACCGTGGGGATGATCCGGAGCGATCTGATCCACAGCCTGTCGTCCATCCCGGAACTGGTCCTGATCGACGTGCCCCCGGAGCCTGATCGCCGCCCCGACAGGGCCGCCCGCTACATGATCGAAACCGGCGTCCACCAATTCGGTGACCAGGTCAGAGTCTTCGCCGTGTTGTTCGACGTCAACACGATGAACGTCGTGAAGTCCCACAAGTGGACCTCGAGCGTCGCCGACATGTTCACGCTGTCGGACCAGGTCGCCGACGAGGTGACTCGATCGGTCCAGGTCGAGCTGGTCGTGGGAGAGCCCGCCCGGTTCTACGCAGAACTCGACGATCCCGATGCGATCCAGCGGATCTACCTCGGCTGGTTCCACCTTCGCAACGAGACCAAGGAGGACTGGCAGATCGCCCTCGAGATGTTCGACCGGGTCGCCGCCGACCACCCGGACAAGCCGTACGGGTTCGTTCTCGCCGGATTCGCCTACTGGCTCGGGACGGCCAGCCAGTGGGTGACCGATCCCGACGAGGCGTTGGCGAGGGCGGAGGAGCTCGCACGGAGGGGCGGCGAGGTCGGGGACCCCACCGGAATGGCGCAGGCCGTGCAGGCGGCGGTGCTCATGTCGCGAGGTCAGGTCGACGAGGCACTTGCGATGCTCGACCACCTCGAGATCGTGCGACCCACCTGCGACGTCACGTATGGGCTCGAGGGAAGTGTGCGTCGCTACCTGGGACAGTGGGAGCAGGCCGTCGAACTGCTCGACAAGGCGATGCGGCTGACCGGCATCAACAAGCCGTGGTATCCGACGGTCAAGTCGAGCTCGCTGTTTCTCGGCAACCGCCTCGAAGAGGCGGCTGCACTCGCCGAGGGCGTCCTCGACTACCAACCGAACAACCTCGAAGCACTCATGGTGCTCGCCGCCAGCCAGGTCGAACTCGGTCTGGAGCGCCGAGCCCGTGCAACCGGAGAGCTGATCAAGCAGCGGTTCCCGGCAGTCGACGTCGAGTCATGGCTCGACAAGACCCCGTACCAACGCCGAGAGATCATCGACCGATGGAAGTCCGACCTGACGTCGGCCGGAGCGATCTCGGTCGGCTGAAGCGTCGGCTGTCATCCCGCCGATCGCCGCAGCTTCAGACTGCAGGCCCAGAGACATGCTCCAACAGCACCTTCGGATCCATCACGACCTGGTGGGGTGAGCCTGGGTCCACGACGAATCGGTGGCCTACCGGGGCGAGCGCTGCGAGGTCAGCACCCGTTGTGGAGAACCATCGACATGCCCCGGACAGTCGAGCGAAGCCGGCCTCCGACGTGAACACGGGTATCAGTGGACCATGCGCTGTCGGAGTGGCGAGGAAGCCGGGATGGGTCGGAGCCTCGCAGAAGAACACCTCATCGAGAAAGGAGTCGAGGAGCCGGCGGCGGTCACCGTGGCCGGACATGT
>CBDTYK010000324.1:0-2652 GCA_965364595.1 uncultured bacterium | reverse complement strand
GGTTCTCTTCAACGTGCGCATCGACCCTCAACGACTCGAGTCGACGATCAAACATGAACTGGTCCACGTGGCGTCGGAGTCTCTGCTCCATGGCGCCGGCCTCGCCAACCCACCTTGGGTGCCAGTCTGGTTCTTCGAGGGCCTGGCAGAGGTGATCAGTAGAGGAACAGGATCAGGCGCCATCACGGGTAAAGACCATCTCGACCATCTGACCTCGGCCTATGGACGCCTCAATCCGATCGCGTACGAGTCAGACGAGGGTATCGAAGGCGGTCCGAGGGCCTACATCCAGTACCACTACCCGATGCGCCGACTTGCCGTCGAATACCTCTTTGCCGAAGACGGATACGACGTACCCATCTCCGAGGCGACTGCGCTGCTGGTCGACATGGCGAGCGGACGATCGTTCGACGACGCCTTCTTCGATCGCGTGGGAGTACCTGTCGCCGACTACGAGACCCGATTCTTCGAACTCATGGACGACTACTTGCCCGATCGATCCATCCCTGTCGCCCTGACGCCCGTCGCCCTCGTCGCATTATCAACGATCTTCATCGCACCGGCCGTCGCATTCACCGCGGGGACCATCCGCACTCCCGCAGTTGCGCCTGTCGAAGCGGCGGCTCCCAAATCGGGACCCCAAGCACGCAGGATCGCGTTCGCCGTATGGATTGGTGCCAGCGCCGCAACCAGTGTGGGAGTGTTCCTGATCGGCATCTACACCATCAGCACCGCCTGGGGACTCTCCGGGTTGGGTCAGGTTCTCGGTACGGCCGCCATGGTCACCTACTTCGCCGTTGCCACACTGGCAATCAACTGGGCCATTCGAAATCGGCATCGGAGGCCGATGATCGCCTGGCTGATGCCGCTGGCCCTGATCCTCGTCGCCGTGGTACCGACAGTCGCCATCGCTGTCATCACCGCGCTGCTTTGACGGATCCCGTCGGCACGGGGAGCCGACTCAGACGCAGAGCTCTCCTGACAGGCCCCGGCCACACAGCACCGTCTGTTCGACGCTCTTCAGTACGAACCCTTCGCCGCCTTCATCCGGTGTGGCGAACACGTGGAGGCGGAAGCCACGGACTGCATCATCACCGATCCCGACGACGTCATAGGTGACCTCTCCGAGGTCTCCGACCGTCGGGGCAACGGACATCACGATCCTCGAGGCAGGCTCGTCGGAAGCCAGCGACTCCGCCACGATCAGCCCGAGGTCCAACATCGTCTCGGCGGCAGGGGTCTCCCCGAGCAGCTCAACGATGGCTGCAGTCTCATCGGAGGTTCCGCCGAGATAGGCGAGGAAGGACGAGCTGGCCCAGCCCGTGCCACCGTCGGTCTCCACCTCGAACCAGATGGATGCCGGCAGTGCCCTCGCATTGCCCAACGCAACGACCTCGGATGCGAGCGGGTCGAGTTCCTCGACCACTCGCTGGTCCGTGCCCGGAGCAGCCCGAACGTTGAGGACGTCATCATGGGAGACCCCGACCACGGCGAGCACATCACCGGGCTGCGGACCGATTTCGATCGGCTCGCCCGGCAACGAACTCGAGGTCGTATCGGGGACGGTGGTGGTGGTCGCTTCCTCGGTGGTGGTCGTCGTCTCGGGCTGAGTCGTCGGTGTGGTCGTCGTGGTATCGGCGACGTCACCTCCGCCACAACCACCGGCAACGACAACGAGAGCAATCGCGAAGAGTCCGGCGCGTCTCATGATTCTCCTCCTCTCCGTTCGACGCTAGGAGACCCAGGAACGTTTCCCAGTCCCCGTCGCTTGCTGCAGCCGTCACCGCATGGTGCGGGCTTCAATTGTCGACATCAGCCTGATCGGAGCCAGACGCGGCCACCCAGCGTTCGACATCGGAGACCAGATTGCGGCAATGTTGCTCCTTGACCTCGAACGAGAGTGCGATGAACCCTCGGCGAGCCAGGTAGTGCCCCTGGGCGAGCATTGCGTGAAACAGGAGCTCGAGAAGCCGATCGTCATGGGCGTGAATCGTCAGCATCGATCCGCGGCCGGTGACCCACATCCCGAGACGCGAGGTTCGGAGTGAGCCGTTCAGATCCTCACGCAACCGCTCGCCCCTGCGGTTCAACTCGTCCAAGCGATCGTCATCGAGCAACTGTGACACTGCGGTCTTCGCGGCAGTCATCGTCACGATGTTGTTGTTGAACGTCCCTGCCTGGGTCAGCGCCCCTCCCGCAGACGGGTCGAAGTGGGTCATGATGTCGACTCGACCTCCGAACGCTCCGAACGTCATCCCGCCTCCGAGATACTTGCCCAACGTCATCATGTCCGGCCTGATCCCGTAGAGCCGTTGCGCCCCTCCAGGGCTCAGTCGGGAGGTCATCACCTCGTCCAGGATCAGCACCGCACCGGTCTCGGTACAGCGCCGAGAGAGTTCGGCGAGGAACTCGTCCGAAGCAGGGATGCACCCTCCGGCCCCCTGAACCGCCTCGACGATCACGCAGCCGAGGTCGGGATCGGCGAACACCCGATCGAGAGCAGTGACGTCGTCGAACGGTGCGACCACGAAACGGTGGGGAACATTGAGCGGGTGAGCTGCACCGTGACCGAACGACAAGACGCCCCCGTGATAGGCACCTTCGAACACGCCGACACCCGTCTTCCCGGTGTGATGCAATGCAGTTCCGATC
>CBDTYK010000323.1:0-2718 GCA_965364595.1 uncultured bacterium | reverse complement strand
CCGCCGGTATCAGCGGTTCCTCGATCAGGAGCGTGAGCGATGAGTGTGCGTGCGAAGACTCGTGAGGAGGTGGTCGTCGATCTTCGCGACGGCGACGCCTCCCGCCTTCACTACATCGATCATCTGCGTGCAGCGCTGGTCATGCTCGTCGTGGTTCATCACGTTGCGCTCGTCTACGGGGCGGGTGCACCGTTCTATTACGTCGAGCCCCCGTTCGGCGATGCAACGGGGTTCCAGTGGTTGCTGATCTTCGTGCTCGCCAACCAGGCTTGGTTCATGGGGGCGTTCTTCCTCCTCGCCGGCTACTTCACGCCCGCCGCCTTCGATCGGAAGGGTTCCGGGGCGTTCCTGCGTGATCGGATCATCCGACTCGGCATCCCGCTCGCCGTCTACGTCTTCCTGCTCAACCCACTCGCTGAGCTCGGCGCTTGGTTGATGCCGGCCGAGTTGACGGGGATCACACGGGATCCGGTGTGGAGCGATTATCCCGACCTGATCGGGCTCGGTCCGCTCTGGTTCGTGGCGATGCTGCTGGTGTTCAGCTTCGGGTACGTCGGCTACAAGAGCCTGGCGGGTGGCTCGGGTCGGTCTCCGGCGAGGATGCCGGGGTATACGGCGCTCGCAGCATTCACCGTGGCGTTGGCGGCCGTGAGCTACGGATGGCGGATGATCGTGCCGCTCGGTGAGTCGGTGTGGCAGTTCCCGACACTGGCGTATCTACCGCAGTATCTGAGCTTCTTCGCCCTCGGTGCGATCGCCTATCGGAGAGACTGGCTGACCACCCTGACTGCGGTGAAGGGCGCCTTGGGTGCCTTGTTCGCAGGAGCGGCGGCCGTGCTGTTGTTCCCGCTGGCGTTCAGCGGTGAGATGTTCACGGTGGAAGTCACCGAGGCGCTCGAGAACGCCATGGGCGACGGTCACTGGCAGTCGGCGGCGTACGCGGCCTGGGATTCGATCTTCGCAGTCGGGCTGGTGCTCGCCCTTGTCGTGGCCTTCCGGGCTGCGGCGAGCCGGAAGAACGCCTTCGGAACCTTCCTGGCGAACCACGGTTATGCGGTCTACGTCCTTCACATCCCGGTGGTGGTGTACGGCGCCTACCTGTTGCGTTCGCTCGAGATGACCGCCATCGCAAAGACCGCACTCGTCTCTGCGGTCGTGGTCCCGGCCTGCTTCGCAATCGCATTCATCGTTCGCAAGCTGCCGGGTGTATCCCGAGTGCTGTGACAGGCACTGCGATACCGAGGACGGCGCACAGGCGCCTCCCTGGCGAGGTCCGCTCAGACGGCGAGCGGACCTCGCTCTCGTTCGTGGCGTTGTGCTCTGTCCGGCTGGTCGACTCGATGCCGATGATGAGCCCGTTGTGTATCCGGGAGTGAGCGATGAGATCTTGCGTTGCCGTTCTGCTGGTCGTGGTGCTGACCATTCCGATCGCCGGGTGCAGTGAACAGGGCTCGACGGCTGCTGGTTCTGGACGGCCTGTCGTGATCGACACCGATGTCGCCCTCGAAGGGATGATGTCGGTGCTGTACCTCGTGGGCCAAGACGACCTGGACATCCGTGCGATCACCGTCTCGGGCACGGGTCTCGTACATTGCGAGGAGGGAGTTGCCCAGATTCTGGGGCTCCTGGACATGGTGGATGCTCCGGAGATTCCGGTGGCGTGCGGGCCGGAAACTCCCCTCGAGGGGATCAATGCCTTCCCGACGAGTTGGCGCGCATCTGCCGACGCCGGATACGGTCTCGACCTCCCAACGTCGCGATCGCCCGCCGAGGAAACGGCACCCGAGTTGCTGGTCTCGAGCATCTCGGGGTCCGATGGACTCGTGACGGTCTACGCCGATGGCCCTCAGACCAACCTCGCATCGGCGTTGCGTCTCGACCCGTCGATCGCAGAGAACATCGACATGGCCTACATCATGGGCGGGGCGTTCGACGTCGCAGGCAACACGATCCGCAACCCGGGTGCGGAGTGGAACATCTGGGTGGATGCGGTCGCCGCCGACGAGGTGATCTCGTCGGGCATGCCGATCACACTGGTGCCACTCGACGCCACCAATCAGGTGCCGCTGCACATATTCCACCTACGAGCGCTCCAAGCACAACGAGGCACACCCGCCGCTGAGGCCGTGGCGACGATGCTCGAGGGAAACGACCAGTTGGGCAGCGGCGGACTCTTCTTCTGGGATCAGTTGACGGCCGGGCTGCTCGTCGACGGGTCGTACGGCACCACAGCGACGCGAAGCATCGACGTCGTCCTCGGCGAGGATCGCTCGGCTGCCGGATCGACCGTGGAGTCGGAGGGTGGCTCGAGCGTCGAGGTCGTCGAATCGGTCGACCGGGACAGGTTCGAGACCGAGTTCCTCTCGGCACTGGCAGGTGAGCAGCTTGGACCTATCGTGGCCGATCCGGACTGGAGTGTTGCCTTCGACGGTGACACGTGGTCCTCAGATGTTCCCGATTCGCTGAAGCCGGGGGACTATGTCGTACGACTGCAGAACCCGACCGACGGCGACGCCGGGATCGCGATCGGCTGGCTCATCGACGATGCCACGGCTGAGGACATGGACAACTGGGAGGGCATCAGCCAGCCCCCGTTCTATGAACTGGAGTCCTTTGTGTTCGCCCCTCCCGGTGTCGACACCATCGTGGGTGTGACGTTGACGAGCTCGCACGAGTACCTGCTCGTCGGTCTCGACGTCGCCGGCGACACCGCCACCC
>CBDTYK010000322.1:0-2726 GCA_965364595.1 uncultured bacterium | reverse complement strand
AGCCCTGCTCCGTCGACCCTCGTGGCACGTTCCCTCCTGATCTCACGGCGGACCCGGGCCTGTGCGCGACGACGTTCCTCTTCGGGTGTCGAGGTGATCAACGGCGGGATCTCCGTGGGGTGGCCCGACTCGTCGAGTGCAACCATCACCAGGTAGGCGCTGGTGGTGTGACGCTTCTCGCCGCCCGTGTAGGACTCGGCCTCGACCTTCACGCCGACCTCCATCGAGGTGCGGCCGACGTCGTTCACGGTCGCCGTCACCGTGAGGATGTCGCCGACGTAGACGGGTCCGAGGAACGAGAGCTCATCGATGGCGGCCGTGACGCAGGGGCGGCCGGCATGGCGGATCGCTGCGGTTCCGGCGGCCGAGTCGACCTCCTTCATGATGACGCCGCCGTGGACGTTCCCGGCGAGGTTGGCGTCCATTTGGGTCATCGTGCGGACGAAGGTCACGGTGCTCTCTGCGACGGTCCTTCCTTCGTGGCTCACAGCTTCGCCTTCCTGCGTTCGAGGCCGGCTCGATTGCGTTCGGCGATCGGCGCATTCAGAAGGCGGTCGATCGTTTTGAAGTCCGGCTTCGTTCCCCAGAGTTGGACCATCTCGGAGATCGAGACCGTGCGTTGCCCTTCTGTCACCGACACGAAATCGCCGACGGCGAGCTCGCCGGGCTCGAGCACACGAACGTAGACCCCGGGACGCAGTTCGTTCCTGAACCGCTCGATGAAGCTCGCTGGGAGATCCATTCGCCGGGCGAACGTCCCGCACGGGATCCGTGGAGCGGTGACTTCGAGTGTCACAGGGCCGACAGAGAGTCGGTCGCCCACCCACAGATCCTTCGAGCTCACCGTCGACGAGCGATCGGTGGGGCCGTCGACCGTCAGGTTGTCTCCGAACACGCCGGGCTCCAACGACCGGTCCAGGAGCTCTTCCCAATGGGAATAGTCGGCACCGAAGTACACGTAGAGCGCCTGATCGGGGCCACCGTGATGTTTGGTGTCGCCGACCGCATCTCCCGGTGACCTCGATCGGGCCCTCGACGGTCGTCTTGAAGATCGCCGTCGACTCCGGCCCCGCCCCGAGGTCGACCGTCTTCGGCATACCGATGTTGATCGCAGCCAGTCGCATCGACGGGACGTTAGAGGAGAGATGACAGAGACAGATGACAGTTGACCGTGAGGTTTCGACGTGGGACGTGGGACGTGGGACGTGAGACGTGGGGCAGGGGGACACGTCTGCGGGAATGTCTCCACGGTCGAACGCGATGAGTTAGCGTGTTCGTTGGTGATGGACTCTGTGAGAGTCGACGATCTCGTCGCCGAGGTCGAGCGACTCGCAAAAGACCGTGGCATCGAGAACCCGGAAGCGCTGGCTGCGCTCGCTGAGAGCTTCGCAGCCCGAGTTCCACCGGTCATCGAGGACGACGCGTCGACGATCCCTGCTCGGATCGTTTCTCTCTTCGAATTCATCCAGGTGCGCGACAAGGCATCGAAGGTGCGCGTCTTCACGCCGACGAGCGAGTCGAACGGATACGAATGCGCAGGCTCGGTGGTGGAAGTCTGCACCGGCGACAGCCCGTTCCTGCTCGACTCGATCACCAACGAGATCGAGCGCCACGATGTCAAGGTCGCAGGCGTGGTCCACCCGGTGCTCGGAGTGGAACGTGATGTAGACGGCCAACTCACAGCGATCCGGCACGCTCGTCACAGCATGACCCGTGAGTCGGTGGAGCACTACCAACTCGGGTCCGTCCTCGACGACAACGCAGCAGAGCAGATCGCTGCCGGCGTCACCCGAGTGCTGGCGGACGTCCGCGTCGCGGTCGCCGACTTCCATCAGATGCGGGCGAAGCTCGATCGTATGGTCGAGCTGACGCGCATCGGCGGCTCGGCCTACTCCCAAGAAGAGGTCGATGAAGGCGTCTCGCTGCTCCGGTGGCTCGACGACGACAACTTCGTGTTCCTCGGCTACCGCGAGTACCGGCTGCTCGGGGAAGGCGACGACCGCGCCGTCCAGGTGGTGCCCGGGACCGGGCTCGGGATCCTCCGCGACGATTCGAGGTCCACGGTCCACGAGCCGGTTCCGTTGAAGGACCTCGCGCCCGACCGCGCCGCCCGCTACATCGAAGGTGATCTCGTGGTGGTCACCAAGACCAATCGCCGGTCCCCGGTTCATCGGACGGCGAAGATGGACTACATCGGCGTCCGCGTCATGAGCCCGGATGGGCGAACTGCGGGCGAAGCCCGGATGGTCGGGCTGTTCACCTCGAAGTCCTACATGCAACCGGCATCGGAGACGCCGATGCTCAGGCGCAAGCTCCACGACATTCTTCTCGCCGAGGACCTCATCGAGGGCTCCCACGACCACAAGGCGATGATCGAGTTGTTCGAGACGTTCTCGAAGCACGATCTCTTCGCCGCTTCGACCGAGGAACTCCTCGGGGTGCTCGGTGGCCTGCTCAAGCTGCAGGAACGAGACAACGTCAAGTTGTTCATCCGGCCGGACACTCTGCACCGCAGCGTGTCGATCCTCGTCGCGCTCCCACGCGATCGGTTCAATGCCGAGCTGAGACGCGAGCTCCAGCAGATGTTCCTCGAGGAGTTCGCCGGGACTTCGATCGACTACCACCTCGCGCTCGGGGATTCGGATCCTGCACAGATCCATTTCACGGTCTGGGTGCCCGAGGTCACCGACTACGACTTCGAGGCTCTAGAGTCCAGGGTCGTCGCG
>CBDTYK010000321.1:0-2736 GCA_965364595.1 uncultured bacterium | reverse complement strand
GCAGTCGCGGAGGCGACCCCCCTCGGAGCCGCCGATGCGATGATCCGCGCGCTGTGCGAGTGGAAAGGTGCCGCCTTCCCGTCACGCATCGCCATCGATCGCCTCGACATCGACGGCACCGACCTGGTCATCGTCGTCGCACGCCGGAACTCGGTCGCCGCAGTCGGATCGAGCGCCATCCGCGGAAGCCTTGCTCTGGCGCTGCGTGATGCATGCGCGCACATCGTCGACCAGCTCGACAGACTCTGATGTCACTCCATCCGCGGCCGTGAAAACGCTCTGAAGGCCACCGCTTCGCCGGTATCCTCCCGCTCAGGAGGCGATGGTGTCAGGCGCGCTGATCCTGAACGCGACATACGAACCGCTCTCGGTCGTCAGTAGTCGTCGCGCGGTCGTCCTCGTGATCCGAGGCAAGGCTGTCGTGCTCGAGCGTCAGGACGAAGAGTGGGCATCGGAGTCGAGTTCGTTCGCCGTTCCATCCGTCATCAAGCTCACTCAGTTCGTGAAGGTTCCCTATCAGCGGACTGTCCCCGTTACCCGTCGGGCCGTCTTCGGCCGCGACGGTCACATGTGTCAGTACTGCCGCGGACCGGCGGAGAGCATCGACCACGTGATTCCGAAGTCGCGGGGTGGCCAGAACACGTGGGACAACGTGGTGGCAGCCTGTCGCAGATGCAACGTCAGAAAGGGCAGCCGACTCCCGTCGGAAGCGAACCTCACCCTGCTCAAGCGGCCCGAGCCGCCGCAACGGTACGGATGGATCTATGCGTCGGCCGGGTACCGATTCGACCCCGTCTGGAACCGGTACTTGCTCGCGGGCTGAAGCCGGACCTTGACGAGAATCGCGAATTCGCCCGCAAGCGTGTTACCGTGACGGAAGCCACATCGGGTGGAGGCCAGCGTTTACCCGCTTCCCCGATGATCTGATGGCCGAGTTTCTCACCGGTTGGATTGCCTCTTCGGCCGACCCTTGCTCATGCTGTGCCGCTTGACGCGGCCCCGGGGCAGGACCGAGATCGAAACAATCCAACGACCTCCCCGCATGGGGAGAGGAGAACAACGTGACCACTACTTTCGCCCAGCTGGGTGTCCCCAGCCGAATCACCGACGCGCTCGCCGGAAAAGGCATCGTCGAACCATTCCCAGTCCAAGCGGCCGCAATCCCCGACGCGCTCGCCGGACGTGATGTGTGCGGCAAGGCGCCGACCGGATCCGGGAAGACCTTTGCGTTCGGGCTTCCGATCCTCGCAAAGGTCGAGAAGGCCCGGAAGGGGCGCCCTCGTGCGCTCGTGCTGGCACCGACCCGTGAGCTCGCCGAGCAGATCAAGAAGGAACTCGCTCCACTCGCCCGCACCGTCGATCGCCACGTGTTCGCGATCTATGGCGGCGTCGGATACGGCGGACAGATCTCGGCGATGCGAAAGGGAGTCGACGTCCTCATTGCATGCCCCGGCCGATTGGAAGACCTGATCGATCAAGGGATCGTCGATCTCTCCGACGTCGACTTGGTCGTGCTGGACGAGGCCGACCGGATGGCCGACATGGGATTCATGCCGTCGGTCATGCGCCTGCTCGACCAGACCTCGTCGAAGCGTCAGACCTTGCTGTTCAGTGCCACACTCGACGGTGACATCGCCAAGCTCTCGAAGCGCTACCAGAACGACCCGGTCCGGCACGAGGCTGCATCCGTCGAGACCGATGCACTGGATGCCGTCCATCACTTCTGGCTCGTTCAGCACCACGATCGCACCCAGCACACCGCCGACCTCATCGAGGAGTCCGGCAAGTCCATCGTCTTCACCCGCACACGGCGCGGTGCCGATCGGCTCGCCAAGCAGCTCGACAAGCTCGGCGTGAGGGCGGTCGCCATGCACGGTGGCCGATCACAGAACCAGCGCCAGCGAGCGTTGGATGCGTTCTCCTCGGGGAAGGCGCGAGCGTTGATCGCCACCGATGTGGCGGCGCGCGGCATCCACGTCGACGACGTCGCCTCCGTGATCCATTTCGATCCTGCCGGTGACCACAAGGACTATCTGCACCGGTCGGGCCGCACGGCTCGGGCCGGAGCGACCGGAACCGTCGTGACGCTCGTGACCCACGAGCAGAAGCGCGATGTCCTGAAGATGCAACGTGCCATCGACATCGATGCCCCACTTGCGAGACCCGACGTCAGCATGCTCGGGAGCGCAGGCCATCGCATCGGGGAACGCTCATCGTCCGGATCAGCACCTCGTCGTGACGATCGGCGACGCCCCGAGCGCCAGCGACAGGTCGGCGGGAACCAGGGTGGGTCGAATCGCCAGGAGCGCCATGAGCGCACAACGGCCGAACCCGGCTCGCAACGTGTGTACGTGGCGAATCTCCCGTGGCAGACCACGGATGGCGATCTCCATTCGATGTTCTCCCGTTACGGGATCGTCGAGGGTGCTGCTGTCGTCACCAACCGGAAGACCGGACGTTCCAAGGGCTTCGGGTTCGTCGAAATGCCCGCCCAAGCTGCCGGCGAGGCGATCAAGGCGCTGAACGGGTCGTCGCTCGGTGGACGGGATCTTCTCGTCAAGGTCGCCAGACCCCGCAACTGAGCGCGGTGGCTGCACCTGAGCGAAGCCACCACGCACATTCAGCCGGTCAGAATCTCGAGCGAGCCGGTCACCTCGGCGCCGAGGGCGATCAGCCGCCGGTGCACATGTCGATTCGACCGGAAGCTTTCGGTCACGAAGCGGTCCGAGCCCCATG
>CBDTYK010000320.1:0-2755 GCA_965364595.1 uncultured bacterium | reverse complement strand
CGTATGGGACGAGCGAGATCTCGGGTTCGTCGCCGAAGTCGTGCTGGACGGCCTCGACACGCCGACCACGCTGGAGTTCTACGACGACGACTCGGCGTTCATCGGTCAACGTGAGGGCCTGGTGCTGCATTGGGACCTCGTCACCAACGAGGTGACGCCGGTGATCGATCTGACCGATTCGACGGCCACCGAACAGGACCAGGGTCTCGTGGGTCTCGCCGTGACGCCGGATCGAGCCCACCTGCTCATCAACTACACCACCAAGGGCGAATCCAAGCTGGTCGCCCAGCCGCTGGTCGACGGAGTGCCGACTGTCACGGGCCGGATAGACGTGCTCACGGTGGAGCAGCCGTCGTCGCAACACAACGGTGGAACGATCGCCTTCGATGGTGACGGGTACTTGTGGGCGACATTCGGCGACGGTGGTGGGCAGGGTGACAAGTACCAGAACGCCCAGGACCCGACCACCCCGTTGGGGTCGATGCTCCGGCTCGAGTTGGGTCCCGAGCTCGAAGTGAGCGGCGCCCCGGGCAACCCGTATCTCGACGGTGTCGACGGGCATCCGTGGGTGTTCGCCACCGGGATCCGCAACCCGTTCCGCTTCTCGATCGATCACAACACTGGAGAAGTGTGGATCGCCGATGTCGGACAGGCCTGCGTCGAGGAGATCGACGTGATCGACCCGGCGACCGACGCCGGGGCCAACCTCGGCTGGTCCGTGTTCGAGGGAACTCGCCCGTTCCTGGGTGAATTGGAGGGCCCGCATCACGAGCCGGTCTTCGATTTCTGGCGGGAGGGCGGGTTCTGCGCCATCGTCGGCGGTGAGGTGTATCGAGGTTCGGAGATCGGTGACCTCGGCGGCCACTACGTCTTCACCGACTACTGCCGTTCGGAGATACTGGTGCTCGACCGCGAGACCGGTATCGCGATCAAGACGGGTGTCAGGGTTCCGACGCCACTCGACATCTCGAGCGGGCCCTCGGGAGAGCTGTTCGTGGTGTCGATGGAAGGCTCGATTGCTCGCCTCCTTCCCACACCCGTGAGCGGCTGAGAGCGGATTCCCGGCGACCAGCAGTTTCGGAACTGACTAGTCCGATCTCGCACGGGATCGATGATCACTCACTGACCTAATGTCAACAGGCCGTTCTGCCGACGGATAGGCGAGGGTGTCCGATGGGCGCCCGAGTCGACTCGAAGGAAGAACGTGGCCGAGACAACGTCGCGCCGAGCATGGGTGGTCACCACTGTCGTGGGTTTGACCCTGCTGCTCGTGTCCGCAGCGGTCTTCGCCATCACCACCGCAACCGCCCGGATCGCCGGCGACAGCAGAGAACTGCACCATCTCGACGAAACGTTGCGGATCGCCACCGTTGTCCGAGCCAACGTCGCCAACGCCGTCCACTTCGACTCTCTCGAGCGGAACCTCAACGTCGACATCGGTGATTCAACCGTTGTATCCATCGAGACCACCCGATCCGCTCTGGAGTCGCTGGCGGGACTGCTCTCGAGCGACGTCGGACCCGAACTGACCGCAACCGCCGACTTCCAGGCGCTCGCGGTCGAGATCGTGAACCTGGTTGCAGAAGGTGACCCAGCCGCACAGCCCCTGGCAGAGGACCGGCTGGTCGCACGGTTCGGCGCCGCCAAGAATGAACTCGACACCGCCCGTGCCGGCGTGCTGAACGAGATTGTCGCTGCCGACGGTGGAAGTGCCCGAACCGGAGACCTGGCGCGCTTTGCAGTCTCTTTGGTGGTTCCGTTGGCGATCGTCTTGATCTATCGGGAGATCGTCTCCCGCCAGTTCCGCCAGAAGGAACTCGAGCTCCGACTCCAGGCAGAGCAGGAGCTCGGCAAAGCACGAGACGAGTTCGTCGCCAACACCTCCCACGAGCTGCGCACACCGCTGACTGCCATCATCGGTCTGGGCCAGATGATCGAGATGGACGAGCAGATGGGCCCGGAGTCCCGCGAGATGCTCGGCATGCTCAACTCCGAAGCCGCCGATCTCGCCCGGATGGTCGAGGACCTCCTCACCACCTCGAGGCTCGCTGCCGGCCAGCTCCGTTTCGAGCCCCGTGAAGTGTCGGCCCAGGAAGAGGCCGACGCGGTGGTGCAGCCGTTCGTGCAGAACGGCCAGTTCATCAAGGTCGACGTCGAAGAAGCCGCCCTGTGGGTCGATCGGCTTCGACTGCGTCAGGTGCTGCGCAACCTCCTATCCAACGCCGGCAGGTACGGAGGGGACTCGATTGTTGTAGAACTCGGCGAGGCCGTGGGTGACGGCGTCCGGGTCGTGGTCGCCGATAACGGCAGCGGTATTCCGCAGCAAGACCGGGACCGCATCTTCGAGCCCTATCAGCGATCGAAGCCTGAGGACGGTTTGACCGCCGCCATCGGTGTTGGTCTGACTGTTGCCAGACGGCTGGCTCGACTCATGGACGGAGAGCTCACGTACGAGCGGCGGGGCGGGCTGAGCCGGTTCGAGTTGTCGCTCCCATCGGCTCAACTGGCGCCGGCAGAGGTGAGTCGGCGACAAGCGAGCCTTACACCAGTATCTTGGTGAGCCGTTTGGCTACCCACGGCGGCGTGTTCTTCTCCGGCTGATCGAAGAATCCCGGAGTCAGAGCAGGTTGCCACCCACCCCGGAATGAGATGAAGCGCGCGCCCGAGATCGTATCGGGTAATCCGGATGGGAAGTACCCCGCTGCTGCCTCGCAGAAGCTTTCGTACGCCTGGTTCCTGGCACGTCGGGTAGCGC
>CBDTYK010000319.1:0-2785 GCA_965364595.1 uncultured bacterium | reverse complement strand
GTGCTGAAGCGGGCGACTGCGATGTGGTCGCCGTGTGGGCACGGCCAGGCAGACGAAGTCGAGTAACGATGGGTCCGGCGTTCCTCCCCCAGCATGTCGTCGGGGAGATGGGGCGCAAACGGTCGATCACCACGTTTCCCAGCCCTCGATCGGGTGGCCTGTCGACCTGACCGGTCCTCCGAGAGTCGAACCGCATGCGGTTCGCCCGCCCTGTGCCACTCTCTGAGCTAGCTCAGAGTGCCGCTTCGGCTCCTCCCAGGGTGTGCTGATCCGCATTGCGTTGTCGCGGGCGATGGCGACCGCTCGTTGCCTCTCCAACCCTTGCCCCGGTTCTTCCGGCCATCAAAGTCATGTCAGAAGCCGGCCGGCGCCGGACCGGATCATGCTCCGGCTTCCAGCACCGCGGTGATGATGTTCTGAATCACCTGAGGCCGCGTCCAGAAGATGGCACGAAGCGAGACAAAAACGACTGAGAGAGACTTCGAATTCTCACACGCACGTCCCTCCGGAGCCCATCATTCCCACGACGGCAGACGCTGGGATGCTCTCGACGTGTCCCGGCACTGCGTCCACCAACGGGAGTAACATCTCGCCCGGCTGTCGTCGGTTGAGAGGAAAGCATCTGCCATGCCTTTGTTCGATCTGTTCTGGACCATGCTGTTGCTGTTCCTGTTCATTGCATGGATCACCGTCGTGATATCGGTGCTCGGAGATGTCCTGAGGCGCGATGACATCGGCGGCGGTCTGAAGGCAATGTGGATTTTCCTTCTGATCGCCGTGCCATGGTTCGGCCTGCTCGGATACCTGTTCACGGCCGGAGACGGCATCGCACAGCGGCGGTTGGAGGCCGCCAGAGCCCAGGAGGATGCGATGCAGGCGTACATCCGTGAAGCCGCCGGCTCAGAGACGTCGACGGCGGATGAGCTGCGAAAGCTGTCCGAGCTGAGGGAGTCCGGTTTGCTGACCGACGATGAGTTTTCGGCGCAGAAGGCGAAGCTGCTCGCCTGACGATCTCACGGGAGTAGGTTTCCGTGCGCGCACGGTCAGCGCTCGTCAGATCTCACCTTCACCACCCTGTCCACCTCCCGCTCGTGCCATGACGAGAAGCAGGGTGTCTGAGTCATCGAGCAACCTGAGGGTGTTGGCGTCGAACGAATAGCGGGCCGCCCTGGCAAGCAGTTCGAGGTATCTGGATTCCTGCTCCATGACGCCTGGCGGGCGGAGGCAGTACTTCCGCGTCGTTGCGAGCGGGCCGACGGAGAACGCTCCCTCTTCGATCTGACAGCGACCCCGATACGAATTGCATCCTGCGATACCCGCGACCGAACCCGCCTCATCGAAGAGCGCCTGGACACGACTGCCTTCGATCGGGGGCTCGAGCCATCCCTCGATGCTGCGGATCCGGTCAAGGTTCCACAACCCGAGGGGATGATCGGATTGCGAGTGGGTCACCGTGCCACCCGCCTGAACGTTTCTACTCGCGCACGAATCGTCATGTCCCGCCGCCGGTCGGAACAGCTGCGAGCGACAGGTGGACGGTGTTCGACGCGCCCCGAGTCAGCACGGGATGATGCATATCGGTCGTGTGCAAAAGGGCTCCCTCGAACTCGACTCGCGCCCTGACACCGTAGGCGTGTTCGTCAACGATGAGCATCGGGTCGTACTGGATCGAGAAGGACACGGGGAACTGCTCGAGGCCATCGATCACGCACGTGCCAAGCGTCTCGCTCACAGCGTCCATCTTGGAGACGTCCTCCAGCGTGACGGTCAGGACAGCGCCCGAAGGCACGTTGGTCGGTTCCCTCGAGACAACGGTGCCGTCAATGTGCGCTTTGGTCCCATCGATGGACATCGTCCCTCCCTTCGGAGGCCGAATCGTATCCCGATCCGTTGCCGACGTGGTCGAACGCCCGACGATCCCACGAGCTTCGTGCCGATCGACGCGGTTACTCGACTTGTCGGGGTGACGCCCGACGGTATCGGAGAACGCCCTTCGATCGCCGGGTGCGCACACCCACCTGGAGGTAGGCTCCACGACCACCAACCAGCGTCAAGGAGGCATCTGTGGACGGGAACCTTCGAGTCGGCCTTGCCGAAGCCATTGGAACCTCAGTCTTGGTCATCGGTGGGGCGGGTACCGCAATCCTCGCAACCGGCGGCTTCAACCCGGACCTCAGCGTCGGGATCCTCGGTGTCTCGCTTGCATTCGGGCTGAGCCTCCTGTGCATGGCATATCTGATCGGGCGGATATCCGGCTGTCACATCAACCCTGCAGTCACGATCGGAATGCTCACTGCGAAGAAGATCGAAGCAGCGAGGACTGTTCCGTACTTCGTCGGGCAGTTCGTCGGCGGTTTGGTCGGTGCCGGCCTTCTCGCGCTCATTCTGAGCGGCACCAGTGGTTTCCTGAGTCAAGCCCAAGCCGCCGGCTTCGCGTCGAACGGCTACGGCGCCAATTCCCCCGCCGGCTTCGACCTGTGGTCTGTCGCGATCATCGAGATCGTCGTTACCGCAGTGTTCGTCCTGATCGTGCTCGGCACCACCGACGAAGACGGAGTACCGAAGGGATTCGGTCCCATTGCCGCGGGTCTCGGGCTTGCGCTCGCACACATGATCTCGATTCCCGTCTCGAATACGTCTGTCAACCCGGCCCGCTCGCTGGCAACGGCGGCGTTCCAGGGGGATTGGGCTCTGGGTCAGGTCTGGGCGTTCATTCTGTTCCCAGCCATCGGTGCGCTCCTGGCTGGCGCAATCTGGCTCGTGGTCGGCCCGCAGCCAACCAGTC
>CBDTYK010000318.1:0-2789 GCA_965364595.1 uncultured bacterium | reverse complement strand
GCGATGAAGGTGAACCCGGTCCTCGACGAGCTCGGGACCCACGGCGTCGCTGCAGTTCAACAGCGAGCCCGTGATCTGAGGGCAGCAGGCGTACGCATCATCGATTTCTCGATCGGCGATCCGAAAGAGCCGACGCCGAAGATGATTCCGGATGCGCTCGTCGGCGCCGTCCCCGAGATCAGCCAGTACCCCACGACGAAGGGGCTGCCCGAGTTGCGGTCGGCGATTGCCGACTACGTCAGGCGACGCTTCGGGGTCGAGGTCGATCCGAACACCCAGATCATGCCGACCTCGGGCTCGAAGGAGGCGATCTTCTCGACGCCGCTGGCATTCGTGGATCGCGAGCGCAACGACCTGGTGACCTGGGCGACGCCCGGCTATCCGATCTACGAACGCGGCGCCCGTCTGGCTGGGGCACGGGGCAACCCGATCGTGCTGACCGGCGACTTCATGTTCCGACCCGACATGGTCGACGACCGGGCTTGGGAGGAATCGGTCATGTTGTGGACCTGCTCGCCGCACAATCCGGCGGGAACCACGATGGACCGTGGGACGGTGGAGTCCTTCGTTGACCGAGCACGGCAGTCGGAGACCTGGTTGTGTGCCGACGAGTGCTACGTCGACCTGTACGACGGTGAGCCGCCATCCTCGGTGCTGGAGTTCGCCGGACCGGCCGCCTCCGGTGTGCTGTCGTTCCTCAGCCTGTCGAAGCGATCTGGGATGACCGGCTACCGCTCTGGAGCCGTCGTCGGCGACGCTACTGCGATCGCCCGGCTTGCTTCGCTTCGCACCGCAACAGGAACGGCGTCGCCGGAGTTCGTGCAGTCGGCGGCGATCGCAGCCTGGTCGGATGACGACCATGCCCGGGAACGACGTCAGATCTTCGCTGCGAAGCGGAACGTTCTCCGTGGAGCGTTCGGCGCTGCTGGGCTCGAGGTGGTCGGCTCGCAGGCCGGGCTCTATCTGTGGCTGCGGGTCGAGGACGACGTCGACGCAACGGCCAGACTCCTCGATCACCATGTCGTGGTTTCGCCGGGGCGTGCCTTCGGTCCAGGTGGTGAGGGCTACATTCGTCTTGCGCTCGTCCCGACGTTGGACGAGTGTGCCGAGGCTGCAGAGGCGGTGGTGAGATGTCTGACGTGATCGAAGAGGCATATGCGGGGAACATCCCGCTCGAGGAAGCGCGCGAGGCGGTGAACGAAACGATCGCAGCGCTCGATCGCGGTGAGATCCGTGTCGCCGAGAAGGTCGAGGGGGAGTGGATCGTCCACAGTTGGATCAAGGAGGCGATCCTCCTGTATTTCCGGCTCCAGGACATGGAGACCTTCGAGGTCGGCCCGTTCGAGTTCCACGACAAGATCCCGATCAAGCACGACCTCGCCGGTCAAGGGGTGCGGGTGGTCCCGCCGGGCACCGTGCGATACGGAGCGCACTGTGAGCCCGGATCGATCGTGATGCCCGGCTACGTCAACATCGGCGCCCGAGTCGGGGCAGGTTCGATGGTCGACACCTGGGCGACCGTCGGGAGCTGCGCCCAGGTCGGACGCGACGTGCATCTGGCCGGCGGTGTGGGGATCGGTGGAGTGCTCGAGCCGCCAGGGGCGCGACCGGTGATCATCGAGGACGGTGCCTTCATCGGCAGCCGCTGCATCATCACCGAGGGCGCCATCGTCGAGGAAGGAGCGGTGCTGGGCGCCAACACGACGATCACCGGTTCGATCCCCATCATCGATGTCACCGGCGACGAGCCGGTCGAGTATCGGGGCCGGGTTCCCGCCGGCGCCGTTGTGGTGCAGGGGACCCGACCGAAGGTGTTTCCAGCAGGCACCTACCAGTTGCAATGTGCGTTGATCATCGGCCGTCGGACCGAGAAGACCGACGAGAAGACGCAGCTCAACGACTTCCTCCGGGATCTCGGGATGCACGTGTGAACAGCCTCACCGACACCACGATCTGGCTGGTCGAGATCCCGTCGGTCACCGGAGACGAAGCGGCGATCGCCTCGGCAGTCGCCGAGCGGCTCGGGACGACCTACACGCAGGACGAGATCGCTCGGATCGGAAACTCGGTGGTGGTCGGCAGGCGAACGGGGAGGCCCCTGGTGCTGCTGGTGGGCCATCTCGACACCGTGCCGAGCCAGGGGGCACCACCGCCACATGTCGACGGTGACCGCTTGTACGGGTTGGGCACGTGCGACATGAAGGGCGGCGTCGCCGTGATGCTGCACCTGCTGGAGTCGCCGGGGATCATCGATGGTCCCTACGACGTCGTGGGGGTGTTCTACGACGCCGAGGAGGGCCCGAGCGACGCCAATGGCCTCGAACCGGTGCTCGAGGAACTCGACTGGCTGTCCGGTGCCGAGCTGGCGGTCGTGCTCGAGCCGTCGGACTCGGAGATCCAGCTGGGATGCAACGGGACGCTGAATGCCACGGTTGAGTTCCACGGCAAGTCATCTCACTCTGCGCGTCCGTGGTGGGGTGAGAATGCCGTGACCAAGGCAGGGGAGTGGCTCTCGATGCTCCACTCCCGAGCCCCGGAGCCGGTGATCATCGACGGGCTGGAGTATCGCGAGGTGATGTCGGTCACGATGGCGTCGGGAGGTATCGCCAGGAACATCATTCCCGATCGGTTCACCCTCAACCTCAACTACAGGTTTAGCCCAGAGAGAACGATTGAAGAAGCTACTCAACAGTTGTTGGCAGTGTGTGAAGCGGTCGACTCGGTGACGGTGGTCGATGCCGCCCCTGCCGGGCCCGTCGAGCGTGACCACCCATTGGTCGGACGTCTCC
>CBDTYK010000317.1:0-2790 GCA_965364595.1 uncultured bacterium | reverse complement strand
TGAGCTTCGCCGGGCCGACGTCGGGCTTCGGTTCCCGGCTCGCATTGACCGCGGTCGCAGTCGCGCTCATCTCCGCAGCCTGGGCGGTCTATGTCCACCGCAGATCAGCCCGTCAGGCTCGTGTGGCGGTTTGACCCGACGCTCCACCTGACCTTCTGAGAACATGAGCAGGGGCCGCCCTTTCGGGCGGCCCCTGACGACTCGGCGGGTTGCGTCGAGTCAGACCTGCGACGAGCGGTAACTCATGTACGACTGCTCGGCGAACGAGTGCCAGCGCGTGATCTCGTCGCGGAACGCCGACCAGTTGTCGAGCACCGACGCGAAGTCGGAGTCGGCGGCGGCGTTCTCGTCGTACAGCTCGAACGCAGCCTCCTCCGCCGCCTGTAGCACGTCGTCGGGGAACGGCAGCACCTGCACACTGCTGTCGGCGAGGATGCTGTCGAAGGCCGGCGGGTTGAGCACGTCGTATTTGGCCATCATCGTGGTGTTGGCCTGGTAGGCGGCCGTCCTCAGGACCTCCTTGTACTCCTGTGGCAGGGCGTCGTACTCGTCGGCGGGGAACTGCACCTCGAGCGTGGGGCCCGGCTCCCACCAACCGGGGTAGTAGTAGAAGTCGGCAACCGACTGGAAGTCGAGCTGGGTGTCGTCGTAAGGACCCACCCACTCTGCTGCATCCACCGCACCCGTCTGGAGGGACTGGAAGATCTCGCCGCCCGGGATGACCTGCACGGTCACGCCGAGACGCTCCATCACGACGCCACCGAGTCCGGGGATCCGCATCTGCAGTCCCTGGAGGTCGGCGAGGGAGTTGATCTCCTTGTTGAACCAGCCGCCCATCTGCACACCAGTGTTGCCTGCCGGGAACTGGACGACGTTGAACCGCTCGCGATAGATCCCCTGAAGCAGCTCGAGGCCGCCTCCCTCCCACAGCCAGGCGTCGTTCTGACGTGAAGTGAGCCCAAACGGCACTGCGGTCCCGAAGGCGACCACCTCGGCGAGTCCGCGGTAGTAATACGAAGCGGTGTGTCCGGCCTGCACCGATTTCGCCTGGACGGATTGGAGCACCTCGAGGGCGGGCACGAGCTCACCGCCCGCACGGGCGTTGATGGTGAACTTCCCACCGGTCATGGCAGTGACACGCTCGGCGAACGTCTGTGCTCCACCGAAGATCGTGTCGAGGGAGGTTGGCCACGAGGTGGCCATGTCCCAGGTGAGCGTGGGCAGGTCGTCGGCCTGGAGTGCCCCATCCAGGTCGTCGTCGCCTGTCGAACAGGCTGCCAGTGCGGCGGCTCCGAAGGCACCCTTCGCAGCCAGGCTCAAGAATTGGCGTCGTTCCATGTGGCTCTTCCTCCTCGGAGCGTCTGCCTTCACAACGTCCCGCTGCGCAGGCGGTCGGAGCGTACCGTTGAGCGGAGCGGCCATGCCCTCCAGAAGCGGAGGAATTCAGTTCGCTTTCTGGCGCGCCAGTTGCTCGTCGTAGCGGGGGGCCACGACGTCCCATGAGTGCGCACGCATCTCTTCGGCCAGGTCGAGTCCGACGTTCCGGCTCGCGTCGATGTCGGCGAGACATGACCTCAGAAGAGGAGCTGGATCGGACCCGGCATACAAGACGTCATCGTGGAAGCCGGGCGGGATCAGCTCCGGATAGCTGAGCCGGTTCGGCAGGACGGGAAAACAGCCGGCGCCGACGGCCTCGACGACCGAGATCCCGAAGAATTCGTGGTCTGCGGTGGAGACCACGATGTCCGAGTCGTTCAAAAGCGCGACATACCGATCCCGTTCGGCAAACCCGCTCCACACCAGTCGGTCGCCGAGCGCTGATTCGAACGCTTCACGAACAGGGTCGCCACCCAGCCGGTCCTCGCCAAGCAGCACCACGTCGAAGTCTCCTTCGAGCCCGTCGATTGCGCGCATGAATCGGTCGGGTCGCTTGTCGTGTTCCCAGCGGTGATTCCACACGATTCGAGCGCGACCGTCGCGCTCGATCGGAGAAAACTGCTCGAGATCGACACCGACGGGCATGACAACGGATCGACCCAGGACGAGCTCGACGGGCCCGTCATGGGGGCCGTCGGGGAATCGGTCGAACAGTCCGGGTAGCAGATCGAAGAACGTGTCCCGGTGATGTCGGGAGTTGAACCAGACCTCGTCGGCTGCCAGCGCCGACGTCCAGTTGATCCATGGGAAGTCGACCGGCGTGCCCTTCTGCGACGGATAGGCCAGCTGGTTCTCGTGCATGTAGAGCACGGTGAAGGGTCGCCCCCAATGCCGAAACGTCAGCTCTCGGAACAACGACAGATCGACCATGTCCGACACGATCACTGCGTCCGGCCGGTAGCCGCCGTCACTCAACGCGCCGACGTGTTCTGCCAGGGTCACGGCCCCACCCCGCATCCGCCACCGCCAGTTCTCGGCCGGCAACGTCAGCAGTGTCACGTCGTGAGCCGAGTGCTTCACGTACCCGTCGGCCCACGCCCGGTGCGACCCCCCATAGAACGGCTCGACCAGGCAGATGTTCATCGTTGGCTCATCCGTGGCGCGTAATGAACCTGGCTGTTGGCTGTTGGCTGTTGGCTGTTGGCCATGAGCCAAGGGCCAATGGCCAGGAGCCGGCGGGCGGCAGCCCGCCTCACATCTCGGAGCGGCCGACGAGGGCGCGGCCGAGGGTGAGCTCGTCGGCGTAGTCGAGATCGCCGCCGACGGGCAGACCGGAAGCCAGACGGCTCACTTTGATCCCGAGGGGTTTGAACTCGCGTGCCAGATACATGGCGGTGGCGTCGCCTTCCATCG
>CBDTYK010000316.1:0-2790 GCA_965364595.1 uncultured bacterium | reverse complement strand
AACTCGCACGGCTCCGCTCGGCTCGACGGCGACCGTCTCGGCGTTCGTCGTGAGGCCGACGCGAACCGTATTGGGAACCAACTCGCTCCGGGTGGGCCGAAGACCGCCATAGAAGTGCGCCACGATGTCTTCGGCCGACTCGCCTGCGCTCGCCATCGCCTCGGCGCCGTATTGGCTCATGCCGACGAGGTGACCCCAGCCGTTGCCCCGGACAACGAAGAACGGCACGAATCTCGGTGGGCCATCGGGGACTGACTCGTATCTGACCGACTCGGTGATCGTGAACGACGGAGACATGATCGTCTGGGGATACCGGCGATCGGGACGGTCGGGCCGGGCAACCGGGAACACCTCGGGGAAGCGCGCCTGCGCGGCTCGATTCAGATCGGTTCTGAGTTCCCACGTCGGAACGGCAACGCTTCCCTCCGTGCCGACAAACTCGACTGTCCACGGCCCCGCTCCGTCGGGCGTCGTACGGGTTCGGATCGTCAGGAGCCGGCCCTGAAGGTGACCGGCTTCCTCTGCGAGCGTGGTCATCTCGTCGTACTCGATGTGGAATCGCCATTCGGCGAACGGAGACGCCTCGTTCGGAGACGGAACGGCAGCGAGGTAGGGGTTGGGACTTCCCCCGAACACGTCCTCGACCGACCGAGTCCTCCCGCCTGAGGTCGAGCTGTAGAGCGCCTGGAGGGGTCGAGCTCCATCAAGGAGGATCTCCGCTGCTGTTGAGTCGACGGCCTCTCTCCAGCGTGCGCCATCCGGACCGGCGACGCCATCCAGCCCGCGATACACCTGACACTGATCCGTCGCGCAGATGTCGTAGCCGAACCGACGACCGTTGGAGGATCGCCCGCGATCCAGGGTCCATGCCAGGTATGTCCGTGCTGCGATCGCCTGCGCCCGGAGTGCTTCGATCGGCCAGCTGAAGGGCACCTCGGCGATCCCGTACAGGTAGCGGTCGATGGTGGTCTCCTCGACGACAGCCAACCCAGAACCGGCCGACGCGATCTCGATCTCCCCCGCGTATGTGCGTCCGTTCACCACCAGTTCCGAACCGTCGAGGGGCGTGATGACGATGCGCTCGCCGGACACGTCCGGCGAGTCGAGGGCGACCTGGGCGAGAGCCGGCGCCGGAAGGGCGCTAAGCGCTGCTACGACTGATGACAGCGCCCAACGACGCCAACTTCGGAACGAAATCCTCGTACCCCCTGTCGATGTGATGCGGGTCTCCCACCACGGTTTCACCATCGGCCCTGAGACCGGCGAGCACCAGAGCGGCACCGGCCCGGATGTCGTGAGCGAGCACCGGCGCTCCGCTCAACTGATCGACACCACGGATGATGGCATGCTGCCACTCGGTGGTGATGTCGGCTCCCATTCGTGAAAGCTCACCGATGAAGCGGAACCGTGCGTCGTAGATGTTCTCGGTGATCACCGACGTGCCGTCGGCGGTTGCGAGGTAGGCGACCATCTGTGGCTGCATGTCGGTGTGGAAGCCGGGGAACGGCAACGTCGAGAAGTCCGTGGCCTGAGGGCGCTCCGGACCGACGACGCGGAGCCAATCCTCGCCACGCTCCACGTTGCAGCCCGATTCCTCGAGCTTGCGGAGCTCCATTCGCAGATCCGCGGGATTGCACGCTGTGACCGTCACGTCCCCGCCGGAGATCGCACCCGCCACCGCGTAGGTGCCCGCCTCGAGTCGATCGGACACGACGTGGTGCTGAACCGGCGACAGCTCGGGCACGCCAGTGATCCGGATGATGGCGGACCCCGCACCTGAGATCCGTGCCCCCATCGAATTCAACATCGTGGCGATGTCCACGATCTCCGGCTCGCGGGCAGCGTTCACGATCGTGGTCTCGCCATCGGCGAGGCTCGCCGCCAGGAGGACGTTCTCGGTGGCGCCGACGCTCGGGAACGGCAGCTCGATCTCGGTGCCGCTCAGGCGGCCGTCCGTGGTTCCCACCAGGACTCCGTGCTCGAGCGAGAAGCTCGCGCCCATCTTCTCGAAGGCGTCGAGGTGATAGTCGATCGGCCTGGCGCCGAGATCGTCACCGCCGGGCAGTGCGACCCGGGCTTCACCACAACGGGCGAGCAGCGGGCCGAGGATGACGATCGATGCTCTCATCTGACGGACCAGATCGATGGGGGCCTCGGGATTGAGTCGCTTGGGGACGGAAACGCTCAGCTCGTGGCCCGACAGTTCACAGAAGGCTCCGGTGTGCCGCAACACGTCCGCCATGAGCTCGACGTCGAAGATTCCCGGCACGTTGGACAGCACGTAGCGGCCGGGTGCGAGCAGGGTCGCTGCCATCTCCTTGAGGACGGCGTTCTTCGCTCCCAGGACACCGACGGTGCCACGAAGCGGCGTGCCCCCTTTGACTCGGATCTCGTCCATGCCCCCGGAACGGTAGACCCACCAGAGACGCATGGTGTGCATCCGAGCGCCGGCTGAGGGACCTCAACCCGCTGCGCAACGACGGATGGACCCTACGAGAGGCCCATCGACCCGGGACTTGCGCCTCTTCTGCACATGCAGGAGCTGATTTAGCGTGCAGGTAATGCAGGAACTGCACACGACACAGAGATTGCTCACCGCCGGTCAGGTCGGGGACATGCTCGGAATCGACACCTCCACCGTGTACCGGATGGCGGGCGACGGTCGCCTCCCGGCCGTCAAGGTGGGTCGCCAGTGGCGATTCCCGGCCGAGCAGATCGACCGTCTTCTCGGGGGCGTACCTGAGCGACAGCCAGGACCGCCTGCCGTCAACGCCGAGCTCGAACTCGAAG
>CBDTYK010000315.1:0-2792 GCA_965364595.1 uncultured bacterium | reverse complement strand
CCCTGGCCTTCCCCATCGGGAGCAGGTTCTACGACTGGCGGTACGAGTCGGAGCCGGAGCCGCACATGAACGGACGGCGCATCTACCACGCCCGCGGAAAGGTGCTGGGAGGGTCCTCGTCGATCAACGGGATGATCTTCCAACGCGGCAACCCGATGGACTACGAACGTTGGGCGGCCGACCCGGGCATGGAGAGCTGGGACTACGCCCACTGTCTCCCCTACTTCAAACGAATGGAGAACTGTCTGGCAGGGGCCGACGAGTTCCGGGGTGGCAGCGGACCACTGAAGCTGGAGCGGGGCCCGGCCGACGGCCCACTCTTCACGGCGTTCCTCGAGGCGGTCCAGCAGGCGGGTCACCCGCTGACGAGCGACGTCAACGGGTTCCGGCAGGAGGGCTTCGCTGCCTTCGACCGCAACGTGCATCGAGGCCGTCGGCTGAGCGCCGCACGTGCCTACCTCCACCCGGCGTCGAAACGGCCCAACCTCGAGGTGAAGACGAGAGCGCTGGTCAGCCGAGTCCTGTTCGAGGGAACACGAGCCACGGGCGTCGAGTACACGGTGAGAGGCGGGCATCGTGCGGTCGCCCGGGCCGGTGAGGTGATTCTGTGCGGTGGGGCATTCAACAGCCCCCAGCTGCTCCAACTGTCCGGCGTCGGCAACGCGTCGGAGCTCGAACCGCTGGGAGTCGAGATGGTCCATCACCTCCCGGGTGTCGGGGAGAACATGCAGGACCATCTCGAGGTCTACATCCAGCACAGCGCCACCCAGCCGGTCTCGATCCAGCCGTGGATGGCGATGTGGCGACGCCCCCTGGTCGGGCTCATGTGGC
The DNA here is from genome assembly GCA_965364595.1 of uncultured bacterium. GTDB lineage: Bacteria > Actinomycetota > Acidimicrobiia > Spongiisociales > ZC4RG35 > JAHEDH01. Next base: position 1,961 of record CBDTYK010000315.1, on the reverse strand, counting down.
TGTTCCGTCGGGGTCCCGGGGCGACCAACCACTTCGAAGCGGGCGGATTCATCCGGAGCAACTCCGAGGTCGCCTGGCCGAACCTGATGTTCCACTTCCTGCCCATCGCCATCCGATACGACGGCAGCTCGCCGACCGGCGGTCACGGCTATCAGGTCCATGTCGGCCCGATGTATTCGAACTCGATGGGGTGGTGCAAGATCCGTTCGACCGATCCGCGAGAGAAGCCGGCGATCCAGTTCAACTATCTGTCGACCGAACAGGACCGGAAGGAGTGGATCGAGGCGATCCGCAAGACCCGCGAGATCTTCGCCCAGCCGGCATGGTCGCCATTCGACGGTGGTGAGATCTCGCCCGGGCCGTCGGTCGAGACCGATGAACAGATCCTCGAATGGGTCCGTAGGGATGCCGAGACGGCGCTCCACCCGTCGTGCACCGCCCGGATGGGGACCGACGACATGTCCGTGATCGATCCGGGGTCGATGAAGGTTCACGGGCTCGAAGGAGTCCGAGTGGTCGATGCCTCGTCGATGCGCTACGTCACGAACGGCAACATCTATGCGCCGGTGATGATGCTCGCCGAGAAGGCAGCCGACCTGATCCTCGGGAACACCCCCCTCGCTGCCGAGCATGTGGAGTGGTACCGACACGAGCCTTGAGCGGCCCACTCCTCGAGCACCACCGCCCTGCGATACTCGACACCGTGGAACGATCGCGCCAGAACTTCGCCCCTGCCGGCACGCCGGCCTTTCGGCGATCGTGAGTGGTGTGCTCGCCGGCATCGTCGAGTCGTGGGCCGGCAATCCGGACCTCGAGGGCGAGTTGGTGCACGTTCGCTCCCGACCCGCTCGGGGGGCTATCACCGGAACGATCGAACCCCAGCTGCCGCCGCTGCTCGCCGCCAGGTACGCCGAACGCGGCATCACCGAGCTCTACCGGCATCAAGCCCGCGCCATCAATTCGATCAGAGCCGGGGAGAACACGGTCGTCGTGGCAGGCACAGCGAGCGGCAAGACCCTGTGCTATCAGGCACCGATCATCGAGACGATTCTCGACGAGCCGAAGTCCTCGGCGCTGCTGATCTATCCGACCAAGGCGCTCGCCCAGGATCAGCTGCGATCGTTCCGCGACCTGGGCATCCCCGAGGTGAAAGCCGCCACGTATGACGGCGACACGCCTGCGGACGAGCGGACCCGCGTTCGACGCAACGGCAACGTCGTGCTCACCAATCCCGACATGCTCCACGTCGGGATCCTCCCTTCACACGAGCGGTGGGCCGACTTCTTCCATCGGTTGGAGTACGTGGTCGTCGACGAGATGCACACCCTCCGGGGCATCTTCGGTACCCACGTCGCAATGATCCTGCGCCGCCTCCGCCGGATCGCCGACCTGTACGACGCCTCACCAACCTTCGTCTTCGGCTCTGCGACGATCGGAAACCCCGAGGAGTTGGCAGCTGCGCTGTGCGGCCTGGACGTGACCGTGATCGACGACGACAGCTCGCCCGTCGGCGAGCAGACCATCGCCCTCTGGAACCCGCCGCTCACCGACATCGATCTCAACCGTCGTCGATCTTCACTGGTCGAGTCGACCGACCTGTTCCTCGATCTCGTGCGTCGCGACGTCCACACCATCGCATTCGCACGGAGCCGCAAAGCAACCGAGCTGATGTACCGGTGGGCCCGCGAGCGCCTCCCAACCACCGAACGCGACCGGGTCGCCCCCTATCGGGGCGGTTACCTGCCCGAGCAGCGACGTCGGATCGAGGCCCGCCTGTTCAGCGGGCAGCTCGCCGGCATCGTCGCCACCAACGCACTCGAACTGGGGATCGACGTCGGCGGGCTCGACGCCGCCCTGTTGACCTCGTTCCCGGGAACGATCGCCGCCTTCCGCCAACAGGCGGGGCGGGCCGGGCGGGGCCGTGAGGAGTCGCTGGTGACGCTGGTGGGCGGCGAAGACGC
>CBDTYK010000314.1:0-2797 GCA_965364595.1 uncultured bacterium | reverse complement strand
TGCCGGTCATGAGATTGAGATAGACCGGGAAGAAGACACCGACTGCGATCAGCGCCACGCCTCCGACCTTTCCTGCAATCCGCTGCCCGCGATCGCTGAGTCGTCGACCAGCGCGCGCGACGACGACTGCGATCACGATCTTGACTCCGACGAGCACGACGAAGAATCCAACGATGAATCCCATCGCAGCAACGGGCGTTCGCTCCCAAGCTCTCACGGTGGTCGGTCCTCCCACCGTCAGCCAGAACAACCACGGATGGGGCGACAGCAGGTTGGCGACCACTCCTCGCCGAAGGTGCGACCCCGGGGCCGACTCGAGCATCGTGTCTCCGGACGACCGCCACTCGGCGATCCCGAGCCAGATCAGATAGAGCCCCCCGGCGATCGACATGGCGGTGAGCACGGCATCCGGCACGGTCGATGCGACCACCAGTGACAGGGTGACGATCGGAGCATCGGTGATCAGGGGCGCGATCGCAACGAGTGCGCCGGCGGCCGCCCCCGAGCGAATCGCCGACTGGACGACCAGGAGGTTGAGCGGGCCAGGTGAGATCCCAGCCGCCCAGCCAATGGTCAGCCCGAACAGGGTCTCACGCACGAGCGGCCGTCCTCGACATCCCCGCACGTTAGGGCGGACGCAAGAGAGCCCGACCGAAGTCGGGCTCTCACCGAGAGGAGGAGGGGTCCTCTCAGGACTCGACGGTGACCACCGGATAGAAGGCGATGTGATCCTTGATCTGCGCCGCCTTCTCCTTGGGCTGGGGGTAGTACCAGGCTGCGGCCGGGAGGATGGTGCCGTCGACCTGGATGTCGTAGTACGACGCAACGCCCTTCCATGGGCACGTGGTCTGCCGAGGATTATCGGTGAAGAGATCGAGCTTGACGCTCTCAGGCGGGAAGTAGTGGTTGCCTTCGACCATGACGGTCTCATCGCTCTCTGCGATGAGCACGTCGCCCACGTATGCCTTTGCCATTCTGAACGCCTTTCGTTCCCTCGTCACTTACAACCGCCATGACCCGACGGTATTCCTGGGGGACGACGGACATCGTCGGGTTCACGACACCGGACGGGCGGTAGGGTCACGACGAGGAGGAGCAATGGCAGAGAACAAGACCACCAGGAACGACGCCGACCCGCTCGAGTTCATCGCCGGGCTCGACAATCCGCAGCGCCGGGACGAGTCACGCGAGTTGCTGGAACTGTTCAAGCAGCGCACCGGTGAGGAGCCGGTCATGTGGGGTGGCAGCATCATCGGGTTCGGCAGCTACGACTACCAATACGCGTCGGGTCGGTCGGGCAGCTGGATGAGGGTCGGCTTCTCCCCGCGCAAGCAGCAGATGACCATCTACATCATGCCTGGCTTCGAGCGCAACGACGACCTGCTGGCGTCACTCGGTCCGCACACAATCGGAAAGTCGTGTCTGTATTTGAAGCGTCTCGACGCCGTCGACAAGGAGATCCTCGGGGACCTCGTAGCCGAGTCATACGAGGCGATGGGGAATGGCTGAGATACGACCTTGACTCGCATCGTCGCCATCCCGGTCAAGCCGTTCGACGCTGCGAAGAAGCGCCTGAGCGGCGTCCTCACCGCCGAGCACCGGCAGGCGCTGAGCGTCGAACTCGCGCGTCGCACTGCGAATGCCGCGATCGCCGCCGGCACCGCGCCGCTCATTCTCTCGGCCGACGAGGCGGTGTCCGAGTGGGCGGCGAACCAGGGGTACGACGTGTTGCTCGACGAAGGCTCGAGCCTCGACGAGGCAGCTCACGCTGCAACCCTCTTCGCCAACAACGAGCCGTGGCTGATCTGTCACGCCGACTTGCCCCTGTTGCGCGGCGAAGACCTCGCACGTGCGATGGAGCTCATGGCGCAGGGATCATGGGTTCTCGCACCATCGAATGACGGTGGGACCTCGTTGATCGGTGGTATCGGGCAGTTCGCCTTCTCCTTCGGACCGGCGAGCTTCCATCGACATCTCGCCCGCATGGCACATCGATCGGTGAATGTGATCACCTCTGTCGGAACGCTCCTCGATCTCGACGTGCCCGGTGATTTCACGGCAGCGGCAGCCCATCCACGCGGAGCCTGGCTCAACTCCGTGGCTCCGATACGCTCGGACCGATGACGACGAAACCGACGACCAACCTCTTCTCCGAAGCGCGCCAGGACCCGATCGACCTCCCGACACCTCAACGCGTGCTCACCATCGGCGCCCACCCCGATGACGCCGAGTTCGGCGCCGGCGGGACCCTGGCGAAGTGGGCAGCGGCCGGGTGTGAAATCTCGATGTTGATCGTCACCGACGGTTCCAAGGGCAGTTGGGACGAAGACCAGGACCCCGACGAGTTGATCGCCGCACGACGCGAAGAGCAGCTCGAGGCGGCCAGGGCACTCGGAGCGACCGGCGAAATCGTCTTCGGCGACTTCGTGGACGGCGAGTTGGAGAACGACCGTGCCCTGCAGCGACTGATCGCTCTGTGGGTGAGGAAGCTCCGACCCGACGTCGTGCTGACGTTCGATCCCTGGAAGAAATACATGCTGCATCCCGATCATCGTGCGATCGGATGGGGCGTCATCGATGGAGTGGTCGCCGCCCGCGACCACCTGTTCTTTCCCGAACAGCTCGTCGACGGCGTCACCAAGCACCGCCCCCAGGCGATCCTCCTGTTCGCCCCCGAGGAGGCGGATCACCACGAGGACATCGGCTCCAGTTTCGAGACGAAGATCGACGCGCTGTTGTGTCACTCGAGTCAGGCGAAGACGACCATGGGAAGCGCCCACGATTCGACTGAGGCACG
>CBDTYK010000313.1:0-2797 GCA_965364595.1 uncultured bacterium | reverse complement strand
GACGGGAGTCTTTCGCCATCGACGTCTCGGACGACCTTGCCCGAAGGACCGGCTGTCGGTGGTTGCGACTGCGGAAGACGGCACGACCACTGAGTTCGAGGTGATCGCCCGGGTCGACACCCCGATCGAAGTCCACTACCTCCGAAACGGCGGCATCCTCCACTACGTCCTCCGCCAAATGGCGACCTGACCTCGTTCTTGTGACGCTCTACCACCAGATAGGTGGTTGAACGTCACAAGAACGCAAGGGTCTTCACACAGTGGTCTCCGCACACGATTGTGGGCGGATGCACATCGCTGAACTCATCAACCGGCTGGCCGCCACGCAGCACGGATGCGTCGCGCACCGGCAACTCCTCGAAGCCGGAGCTACGCGCCGACAGATCGAGCGGGCCAACGAGCGTGGCTCCCTGGTGGGGATCTTTCGAGGGGTCTACCGGGTTCCCGGAGTGCCGGACTCGTGGGAGGGCGACGTGATGGCAACAGTGTTGTTCTCAGGAGACGGTTCGGCGGCATCACACCGAGCAGCTGCGCGACTTCACGGCCTTCTCAGGACCGAGCCGATCGTCGAGATCTGCACACCGAGGAAGCGACGAGCACGGAGCCTCCCCTCGTCGACCGTCGTCCACACCTCGATCATTCTCCCGCGAACCGATCTCACCACAGTGGGAGGCATCCCATGCTCCAGCGTCGAGCGGACACTGGTCGATCTCGGGGCGGTCCAGAGCGAGAGACGAGTTGCCCATGCCCTCGATTCCGCTCTCAGGAACTCGAAGACAGACCTCGAGCTCCTCGAGTACATCCACGCCAGACGCCGGGGGCGAGGCCGACGGGGGGCCGGCGTCCTCGCCCGTGTGCTCGAACAGCACGGACGCAGTGGCGCTACCGAAAGCCCGTACGAGCGGGACTTGCTCATGGCTATCGAAAGGGTTGGTCTGCCTCTTCCTGTCACGCAGTATCGGATCGAGTCGCCGGCCGGCAACTTCGTTGCCAGGGCAGACCTGGCGTGGCCCGCAGCTCGGCTGATCGTCGAGGTGGACGGGCACGGATTCCACTCGGATCGAGATCAGCGCGCCTATGACGCTCGCCGACAGAACGGCTTGGTGAGCCTCGGGTGGACCGTGATCCGTTTCACAACCGACCAGGTCCACACGGAAGTCGAGCGAGTCCTCGCAGAGATCGCCGGCTTCCTGCGTTCTTGTGACATCTGACCACCCAGGTGGTGGCTAGCCGTCACAAGAACGGTTCAGTCGCCCCAGTAGCGTTGTTCTTTGAAGGGGTCTCCGTACATGTGGTAGCCGTTGCGCTCCCAGAATCCCGGCTCGTCGTGGTCCTGGAACCGCACACCACGAATCCACTTCACCGACTTCCAGAAATACAGGTGCGGCACCACCAGCCTGAGCGGCCATCCGTGCTCGATGTCGAGGGCCTCGCCATCGAACCTCCAGGCGAAGAGGTTCTCGGGGCGCAGGAAGTCCTCGAGTGGCAGGTTGGCCGTGAACCCCTGCTCTGCCGTCATGAGGACATGGGTGGCGGCGGACGGCACTTCGAGCTGCGAGACGAGATCCGCCACGGCGACACCCTCCCACTCCGTGTCGAGCTTCGACCATTTCGTCACGCAGTGGATGTCATAGGTGAGCTTGGTGGTCGGCATGTCATGCAACTCCGCCAGGCCGAAGACGCGGTCTTCGCCCTCGAGACCTGAGAAGGTCAGGTCGTATGTCGCCTCGTCGACCTTCGGCGTCCGGCCGGCGTGGAGCACCGGGAACCGTTCCGTGACGTACTGCCCCGGCGGCACACGGGCCGGGTCGATCCCTTTGGCCTCCAGGTCGGCCGCTTTGCGATTGAAGAAGCTCACAACGATCTCCGGGTACGTGGTGGACGCTCGTACCCTATCCGATCATGGAAGACACGTTGGCGGCGGCCTCCGAACAGCCTTCCCCGCCCAAGCCGCTTCGACCGGCACGCGGCAAGCTGACGCTGGTGTTCGTCGCAACCATCGCAATCGGTCTGCTCGTGGGCAACGCCCTCAGCGCCCCTGATACACAATCGGGCCCGATGGTCGGGCGTATCGCCCCCGAAATCGTTGCAGACCTGTTCGAGGGTGGCCAGTTCCGACTCTCGGATCACCTGGCAGACGATGGTCGACCGCTCGTCCTCAACCTCTGGGCCAGCTGGTGTCTCGAGTGCCGTGAGGAGTTCCCGGCCTTCTCACAATTCAGCCGAGATAATCCGGACATCGCCGTTGTCGGCGTGGCCGTCAACGATCGACGGGAAGACGCCATCTCGTTCTGGGAGGAGACCGAGTCCGACTTCGTCGTCGGGTACGACACGACCCGGCGCCTCCGCGACTCGTATCCCGGATTCGGGTTGCCCGTCACCTTCATCATCGACGAGACCGGCACTGTCGTCCATCAGCTCGAAGGTGGCGTCACCATCGAGGATCTCGAATCGCTCTTTCGCTGATCAGGCTCCTGCGATCTGCATCGACAGGAACTCGACATACTCGATGTTGGTGCCCTCCGTCAGCTCGGCGAAGACGATGAGCCGTTCCCGCGCAGACAGCTTCGGGTGGCACGTGGTGAGCGTGAGCCAAGCACCAGGACGGGGTTCGGTCACCCACACGTCCGTCGGCGTGACGATCACGGTCTCTCGCACCGTGTACACGTGGGTGCCGATCGCCGTGTCGACCTCGATCTCGTCCCCGGGTTCCAGCAGGTCGAGATCGTAGAACGGCGCCCCATAGGTGGTTCGGTGCCCGGAGATCACGGCGTTCCCCGGCTGGCCGGGAACCGGC
>CBDTYK010000312.1:0-2805 GCA_965364595.1 uncultured bacterium | reverse complement strand
CTGCAGAGCAGTACACCGGAGACACGACGTTCCTCTCCGTGTTCATGCAGTCCGACGAGATCTCGAACCTGATGAGCAGCGACATCGAGACCGTCCCGACGTTCCCGTTCCCCGAGAACGCAGCCCGTGCGCTCGCACGGGTCGTGCGTCACGGCGAGTGGCTGCATCGCGATCCGGGCGAGATTCCGGAATTCGCAGACATCGATGTCGAGGCGGCGAAGGTCGTCATCGCCGATGCACTCGCCCGCATCGACAGCGACGAGGGTGGCTGGCTCGAACCCTATGAGGTCGACGCAGTTCTTGGTTCGTTCGGTATCGCCCTGCCCGAGACTCGAACGGCGACCACCGCCGACGAGGCGGTCGTCGCCGCCGAAGCCATCGGGGGGCCGGTCGCACTGAAAGTGATCTCCGAGAGCGCACTCCACAAGTCGGACGTCGGCGGCGTGCTCCTCGACGTCGTGGGAGAGGAGGCGATCCGGGATGGCTTTGCGGCGGTGACCGCCGCCGTCGACGAGCACGAAGGTGTCGTGGTTCAGGAGATGGTCGACGGCGGCCACGAGATCCTCATCGGCATGACCGAGGACCCGAACTTCGGACCGATGCTCGTGTACGGCCTCGGCGGTGTCTACGTGGAATTGCTGCGAGACGTGGCGTTTCGTCTCAATCCGCTGACCGACGTCGATGCAGCCGAGATGATCGAGGAGATCAAGGGCGCCGATCTCCTCAAGGGTTATCGCAACATGCCGCTCGGCGACCGCGTCGCTCTGAAAGAGACGCTTCTCCGGGTGTCGGCGATGGTGACGGCGCTGCCCGAGGTCGTCGACATGGACCTCAACCCGGTGAAGGTGCTCGAGCCCGGCGATGGCGTCAGGGCGGTCGACGCCCGGATGAAGATCCGCCCCACCCAACCCGGCTGGTCACCCGAGTTGCTGGATCTTCCCGCCGTGGTTTCGCAGGGTTGAAGGCGATCGGCGGTCGGCTGTGTGCCCTACTCGTATCGACGTCATCGGTCATCGGCCTTGAGCGCGGTCGGGTAGGGGCGACCATCTGGTCGCCCGCAGCCCGGGCCTTCACGGTGCCAGACCCGGACCAGGCGCGATCATGGGCATCCGCGTGCGGGCGCTCGTCGGCTTCACCGAACTGCGCTGCGGGCAGAGAAAGCCCAGGCCCTACCGGTGTGGGTCGGAAGCATGAGGCCAACATCCAAGAGCCGAGAGCCGCTCGAGGAGGTGGGTAACTCATGTCGCGCTCGAGATTGAAGGTCCGAGTGCTTGCCGTCGTCGCAGCCCTCTTCGTCTTTGGTTGTGGGGAAGTCGACAATCGGGTAGACGTCGATCTCTCGGCTACGAGTGACTTCCAGCGGGAGATCCTGTCGGACGGGGTGGTCACGCTCGAGGAGATGGCGGGTGCGGCACAGGCATACGTGGACTGCGTTTCAGAGCCCGGAGATCTCGTCGGCTCCGCCACGTTCGACTCGGTACAGGAGACCTTCGTGTATCGATTCGCCGCCATCGACGACGAAAGCGATCCATCCGAGATCCTGGCCCGGCCCGTCAACGTCGACTGTGACCGCAGCTTCAAGTCTGAGGTCGAGCTGGTGTGGGCCGATCAGACAGGACCGACACCCGCCGAGGAGGAACGCTTCTACGAGTCGGTGGCCGGCTGCATGGCCGACAAGGGCTACGAGGTGACCGGGGCTTCCCCGCGTGAGCTCGACCGTTTGATCCAACAGAGCCCGGAGGACTACCGGGCCTGCTTCGCAGAAGCCTTGGAGTGATGATTCGCCTGTCTCGTGCCGCGCCGATCTGTCATGTGCCTCGAGCCACCGGTCAACAGCCAAGGGTCAACAAACAAGCTGACGAACGACAAGCGACGACTCGGAACGGCGATGCGGAGCGAGCCTGGGGTAGCCTCGGATCATGTCTCTCGTGAACTTCGAAGTCGATGGTGCAGTCGCCGTCGTCACGCTCAACCGCCCGCCCGTCAATGCTTTGTCCGAGGAGCTGTCCAACGACTTGCTGGAGGCCTTCGAGAAGTGTCAGGACGATTCGATCCGGGCCGTCGTGGTGACCGGGGCGCCCCATTTCGCCGCGGGTGCAGACATCAAGGGTTTCAAGGAGGCCCATGAGAGCGGGACCGACGACACGCTGGCGCGTGCGCTCGTCGACGCCGCGTGGGCGCTGGAGCGGCTCGAGAAACCCACCATCGCTGCGGTGCGGGGGTACGCGCTCGGTGGCGGGCTGGAACTCGCCATGGCGGCGGACTTCCGATTCATGGCCGACGACGCCCAGGTCGGCCAGCCCGAGATCAAGCTCGGCGTCATCCCCGGTGCCGGAGGCACGCAGCGGTTGGCGATGGTGCCGCGCCTGTTCGGCCTGTGCGGCCGCGCCCAGTCCGCCGCCGACTTGCTCGATGCAACGATGGAGGCTGCCCGCATGTATGCGAACGGGCCGACGAAGGCGATCGCCGCTGCGAAGCATGCGATCAACAACGGGACCGGCCGCCCGATGGAGGACCGGATCGCGCTCGAGGCGCACGCGTTCAATTCCGTGTTCCGGACCGACGACGCCAGGGAGGGCGTTGCGGCGTTCGTCGAGAAACGCGAAGCCGAGTTCCGAGGGTCGTGAACCCTGCCGACATCCCGCTCGATGTCAGTGCCGCCCACATGCTGGTCGGCCGAGCAGAGCTTCGGCGTGTCAGCCCGTGGGGCTTCCCTGCCACGGCGCTCTCGGCCAACGGGACGACCTTGGCGCTGCTCGGCCGGATGGGCTGGTTTCGCATCTACTTCGGTCGTGGACAGCGGAT
>CBDTYK010000311.1:0-2833 GCA_965364595.1 uncultured bacterium | reverse complement strand
GGTAGGCGGGGGTGGCGCCCAGGCCGGGCATGCTGCGCATCTCGCCGAGGAGCGGATAGATGAATCCGGCGCCGACGCTGGCGCGGACCTCCCGAACCGGGATGGTGTAGCCGGTCGGGGCCCCCTTCATCGCCGGGTCGTGGCTGATCGACAGATGGGTCTTGGCCATGCAGATCGGGAGATAACCGAAGCCGGCCTCTTCGAACTCACGGATCTGGCGCTCGGCCACCGGCGAGTACTCGACGTCGCCGGCGCCGTAGATGTCGCGACAGATGATGTTGATCTTGTCGGTGATCGACATGTTCAGTGGATAGAGGTACGAGAACTCGTTGGGCTCTTCACTGGCCCTGACCACGGCCTCGGCCAGCTCGACCGCTCCATCGCCTCCCTTCGCCCAGTGCTCGGCGAGGACTGCGTCCGATGCGCCAGCCTTCAGCGCCTTCTCCTTGATGAGGTTGATCTCCGCCCAGGAGTCGGTGGGGAAGGAGTTGATGGCAACCACCACCGGGACGCCGAACCGTTTGGCGTTCTTGATGTGCGCTTCGAGGTTGCTCATGCCGGCGTTGAGCAGCGCGAGGTTCTCCTCGGTGTAGACCTTGTCGAGCGGGCGTCCGGCGACCACCTTCGGCCCGCCACCGTGAGTCTTGAGCGCCCGGACGGTGGCAACGAGAACAACGCAGTCCGGTGTCAGCCCGGATGTCCGGCACTTGATGTCCATGAACTTCTCCATGCCCATGTCTGCGCCGAATCCAGACTCGGTGATCACGTAGTCGCCGAGATGGAGCGCGACCCGGTCGGCCAGGATCGAGCTGTTGCCATGTGCGATGTTGGCGAACGGACCGGCGTGGACCATTGCCGCCTGGCCCTCGAGCGTCTGCATGATCGTCGGGTGCAGGGTGTCCTTCATGAGCACCGTCACCGCACCGGCGACACCGAGATCCTCGAGCGTCAGCGGCTGTCCCTTCTTCGACGCACCGAACACGACTCTCCCGATCCGTTCGCGAAGATTGCGGAGCGCAGAGGCGTAGCTGTCGCCATCGACCAATGCCAGGATCGCCATCAGCTCGGAAGCCACGGTGATGTCGAACCCGGTCTCGCGAGGGCGTCCGTCTGCCCGTCCTCCCAGGCCGACGATCACATTCCGGAGGGTCCGGTCGTTGATGTCGACCACCCGATTCCATTGGAGTCTGAAGGGGTCGATGTCGAGCCGGGTGAGACCGAGGTCTGCGAGTTCGGCGTCGCTGAGTCGTGACTCGTGGTACCAGCGTGCATCGATTGCGGCGGCCACCAGGTTGTGGGCGGCCGTGATGGCGTGGATGTCGCCGGTGAGATGGAGGTTGAACTCGTCCATCGGCACGACCTGGCTGTAGCCGCCACCGGCCGCACCCCCCTTGATGCCGAAGGTCGGTCCCATCGAGGGCTGCCTGATGGCGGCGATGGCGTTCTTGCCGATCTTGCCCAATCCCTGGGTGAGCCCGATCACGGTGGTGGTCTTCCCTTCGCCGAGCGGAGTCGGTGTGATGGCCGTGACGTCGATGTACTTGCCTTTCGGGTTCGCCCCGATCCGTTTGAGGGCGTCGAGGTGCACCTTGGCTTTGGTCGTGCCGAAGGGTATGACTTCGTCGGGCTGCAATCCGATCCGCTCGGCGAGTTCGGCGATCGGCTCGATGGTGGCGGCTCGTGCGATGTCGATGTCGCTGGGGACTGTCACAGACGGGTTCCTCGCTCGAGGTCTGCGGTGACGTTAGCCGTCGGTATTTCGGCGGGAACGGATCCACAGTGCGGTCCCGCGCTCAGCGGTCTCGGTGGATGCCAAAGAGCGATCAAGCTAGTCAGGGCTCTTCGCGTGCGGTGCCTGGTATCCGATGCAGACCAGTTGGCCCCCATCCAACCGTGACGACACAGGCGTCACTCGCGACTGGTCACGGTCGAAGTGACTTACGAGCACGAATCGATCACCGACTTCCCGTTCTTCAGCGGCACCGAGGCCTTCTCGGAGTCGACGACCATGCACATGCCTCCGAACAACTGAGTCAGAGACGAGACGGTCTCGGCCAGTAGCGGAGGCGAACTCGAAAACTCCCAGCGATCGGAACAGGGCCGAACACCCGCGAGTCGGCCCGGGTCGATCTTCGGTTGTCCGAGAGCACGAACATCGCTCCGGGCGGTACCTCGAACGATCCTGACTCCACCAGCTCCGCGCGACGGGGGTCGTCGTAGGTCAGGCCGTCGATCGTCCCCGAGTCGAGGTCGACGGTGCCGCACGTGGCGATCACCCGCTTGATCAGCCAGAAGCCGGAGCGGTTCGGATGCTGGAATGCCACGATGTCCGGCGCCGTCACCCGGCCTGTCCTATGTCCGAACACATAGTCACCGGATCGAAGGGTCGGGAGCATCGAGTCACCGTCGACGACGAATCTGCGGAATCTCATCACACTCCGGTACGGGTGGCTCCGAGCCGGGAGTATGGTCGGATACACGCAATCGATGGAGGTATCTCATGGGTCTGTTCCGACCCGCCACCGTGGCCCACGCCCATTGTGACCTGTACTGCGGCGTCTACGACCCCGCACAGGCGAAGATCGAAGCGATGTCGGTGTGGAAGTCCGCACAGAAGTACCACGACTCCGACGACGAGGTCTTCCGGGCCCGCGCCATCTCCATCAAGGAGCAACAGGCCGAGCTCGTCAAGCATCACCTCTCGGTGCTGTGGACCGACTTCTTCACCGCCGACCATCGCTCGGAGTTCTCCAACCTCGACGACCTGTTCTGGCGTGCAATCCATCAGGCCGGTGTCGCCAAGAAGTCGGTCGATCCAGCCGACGGAGAGAAG
>CBDTYK010000310.1:0-2836 GCA_965364595.1 uncultured bacterium | reverse complement strand
CGATCTCGCTCATCATGAACGTCCGCATGGAGTTGTCGTGCATCCACTCGACGACGTCCGGTGAAGGCCAATAGCCGCGCAGGCCGATCTGTACGAAGCGATGACCAGGCACGGCACCGGACTCGATCAGACGTCGCATCGGTGTGCCATGACCATGCAGCGCTCCGAACGCGGCGGACTCACCGGTGTCGGCATGAGCGTCGAAATGCACGAGTCCGAAGGTGTCGGCGCCCAACGCCCTGGCGAGCCCCGTCCCGTTGCCATAGGTGACCGAATGATCGCCGCCCAGAACGATCGGGACCACCCCGGCTTCTGAGATGGCCGCCACAGACGCAGCCAGGGTCTCCAGCCCTTCCTCGAGATAGCCGGGTGCCACATGGACGTCGCCGATGTCGACGACCTGCATCTCCTCAAACGGGTCGATCCCCGTTGGAAGGTGTGGTCGCCGGGCATTCGGGGAGAGGTAGTCGGCCTCCCGGATGGCCTTCGGGCCGAACCGGGCACCCGCCCGATAGCTCGCACCCCAGTCGATTGGAGCTCCGATGATCGCGACGTCGGCGCCGTGAACGGAGTCGAGATCGGCGGAGGGCACTCCAGCAAAGGTGGTGAACTGGGCGAACCGCCATATGTCACTCATCTCGCAGCCTTTCGATCAATGTGGATCGTGGTTCGCAAGGCCGGGGATGGCGTTGAACGCGTCATCGGCGAGTCCCTGTCCGGCCTCCTCGTAGAGATTGCGTGCGACGTCGACGCCCAACGCCTCGAGCTCGGCCACCTCGTCGGGGTGGCTCGCCACCGTACCGATGGCGATGTCCGGCAGGTACGAGCGAATCCGGCGAACGGCCTCGAGATTCGCCCGATGATCGTTCATGGCGAGCAGGGCCAGTTCGATCCCCGGGTGTAGGCGGACGCGTTCCCAGAAGTCCGAGTCCAACGCATCACCCCGGATGGCGTTTCGGCCGGCCTGTCGGTGCATCTCGACGACCTCGGCCCGTCGATCGACGCCGAGGACGACACCAACCTCGTGAACCTCGAGCTCGTCGTACGCGCCGGAGCCGACCCGTCCCATGCCGAAGACGAGCACCTTGGGATCGCCGGGATCGATGATGGCGTCGTCGTCGTGGATCGGCGTCCGTTCGTAGCGGAGGAGATGATCGTGGAACCTCCGGTAGAGGTCGTAGCGGAGCGTGTTCGGCGGCGCCGCGATGGCGAACGAGGCTGCGACGATCACGGCCATCACGACGGCCCACACAGGCTCCAACAGTCCTTCCTCGACGCCCACGGCGACCACGATCAGCCCGAACTCGCTGAAGTTCGCCAGTGTGATCGAGGCATGCCAGGTCGTGCGTGCGCGTAGGCGGAATCGAGACAGCACCGCCATGTAGCCGAGTGTCTTGAGTGGCAGCATCAACAGGATCACTCCGGCCACCAGCAGCGTGGACAGGTCGGGGAGCCCACCGAGCCCGATGGACAGGAAGAACCCGATCAACAGGATGTCCTTGAACCCGAGCAGCGTGGCGGACAGGTCACGCGCCTTTGGATGGTTCGCCAACGTCAGGCCCACGATGAGCGCGCCGAGGTCGGCTTTGAGTCCGACAGCGTCGAAGCTTCCGGCACCTATCCCGATCGCCAGCACCAGACCGAACAGGAGGAACAGCTCCTCGTAGCCGGTCTTCGACAGCAGCCAGGCGTACAACGGTCGGGCGACGATGACCGCAGCCACCACCGGGATGGCCCACCACGAGGGCGTGCTTCCAACGGCGACCAGGAAGACGACGGCGAAGATGTCCTGCATCACGAGGATGGCGATGGCGAGACTGCCGGCCAACGACGACCCTTCGCCGAACTGCTCGAGGGCCTTCACGGCGAACACGGTGCTGGAGAAGGCCAGAGCGAAGCCGATGATCGCCACCTCGCCGATGCCCAGGCTGTCGACGAGTGGTGCGCCGAGGACGCCCAGACCGGCCAGCAGCAGGCCGAACACCACGGTCGATGCCAGCAGGTGGATCGATGTTCCGGCCCAGACCACCGGTCTGGCGAGGGTGGAGAGCTTCAGCTTGAGGCCGATCCCGAACAGCAACAGCAGCACGCCGAGGTCGGCGATGGTGTCGATCGCCGGGTCGGGCTCGAAACCGAAGGCGTGGAGGACGAACCCGGCTACGAGGTAGCCGACCAGCGGAGGCAGACGAATCTGCTGGACGGCGAACCCGAGCGCGAACGCCACGGTCAGGGGGATGGCGATCTCTGTCATCGGTCGTGCTCCACGGTCCTAAGAATCTAACGGGCGCAGGTTTCGAGTCGATGTGCGCCGTGTTTTCTCGACGACCTCGGGTCACCTTCCCGATGGGCTAGTACATCAGAGGGATGAGGCGGTGCGTTCCCGGGAGTCCCTTCAGCTCGGCACTGCGCTCCTCGCCCATCGAGTATTCGAAGCGGGCGAGCAGCTCCTTCGTAGTCGAAGACACGAGGATCTCTCCACCGCCGGCAGCCGAGGCGACCCGAGCAGCCTTCGCAACCGAGATCCCGGCGAAGTCGCCGCCGACCGCGACTGCTTCGCCCGTGTGGATGCCGATCCGCACGGCGATCCCGGTGTTGTTGTGGGACCGCTGGATCGCAATGGCAGCATCGGCTGCACCGCGAGCGGTCGAGAACGCTGCCATCGCACCATCGCCCAGGGTCTTGACGACTGTGCCGTCACATTCCTCGACGATGCGGGCGATCTCGTTGAAGTGCCGCTGGACCACGTCGATCCACGCAGATTCGCCCACCTCGTGCGAGAGAAGCGTTGAGCCCTCGATGTCG
This sequence comes from uncultured bacterium, assembly GCA_965364595.1. Lineage (GTDB taxonomy): Bacteria > Actinomycetota > Acidimicrobiia > Spongiisociales > ZC4RG35 > JAHEDH01. The sequence continues at coordinate 34 of CBDTYK010000310.1, read as the reverse complement.
GTGAACATCAACGTCACGAGTCCGCTGGCGCCGA
>CBDTYK010000309.1:0-2854 GCA_965364595.1 uncultured bacterium | reverse complement strand
GAGGCGGCCGCCGAGCGGACACGTCAGGGACTGCGAGACTTCGTGAAGTCGATGTCGACGGTCGACGCCGGAACCCGCTCCGACGTCATCGACCTGCTCACGTTCTCACCGGCGGGCCTGAAAGGTGACCATCCCTCGCCGCCGACGTATCGAAGCAGGCTCCGCGTTCTCGCCCGAGCAGCAGCGAGACTCCTGGATCCTGCCTGAGCGCTGCGCTCGGTCTGCTCACGCAAGCCGCCCCATGTGTCGTCGCTGCACACCACCGCGGACCGGACGCGCTCGAATCGGTGGGATTCGGCGATCACTGCGACGTCGGCGGCGGCGGGCGCGGCCGTGAAGACATGCCGCAGAAGATCACGACGCCGCCGGTGCCTTCTAGCGTGACGAACGATCGTGCCTGGTGGTCGTCGAGCGTGGCCGACCAACCATCCGCGCTCTGCCTTCGGATCGATCTGGCTCTACGCCGGGTGGTTCTCCAGCCATTCATCGAGGAGATCGAGATACGCCGCCGCAATCTCGGAGGAGTCCGGACCGCACGGTCCTTCAGACGCACGCATGATGTGGTTGGCGCCGAGAACCGTCTCCACCCTGAAATCGCGGTTCCCGGCTCTCTCCAATGCCTCCCGATACGCCTGGACGCCTTGTACCGGATCGATCTGCGAATCGTGTTCACCGAAGATCGCCAACACGGGAATCGTGGTCTCGGTGAGCACGATGGCCGGATCGAAGAACGCGTCGATGTCCCGCGGCCAGGGACGCCAGTCGGCGGCACCGACCAGTTCGATGTCGACGCCCACGTAGCGGTCGATATCGGGAATAGCGAGCAACTGGTCCATTGCCGCCCGGTACTCGTCATAGGTCTCGGCCTTCAGCGCACGCGGCCCTTGGGTGTCCATGACTGCCAGCTCCGCCGCCGTCGCGCCTCGGCACGTCGCCTGCGCGGTCCACTGGAAGACCATTTGCTCGATCGAGTCCTCGGCACCTCCACTCACGACGATCATGAAGGAGATGTCGTCGGTCATCGTCAGGGCCAGGGGCATGACCCATCCCGCCTGGCTCAAACCCCATACACCGATCCGGGACGCGTCGATCGAGGGATTGTCCGTCAGCCAGTCGATGGCATCGACCAGGATCTCCGCTCGCTGCGTGAGCGTGCGCTCCCCATCGAACTCACCGATCGAGTCACCGCTTCCAGGCTTGTCCCAGACGAGAACCGCATAGCCGGCGTCGACGAACGCGTTCCGAACCAATCCCGATGTCGGCGTGCTGTATCGGGATTGTGGCCCGGAGCCGTGGACCAGCACCACCGCCGGATGTGGCCCGGTTCCGTCCGGAAGCTCGAGGTCGCCTACCAGCTCGTACCCGTTCGAGACGAATGAGACCTCGGTGGTGCCCGGCTCGATCTCGTCGGGCGATACCGCCGATGTCGGTGCGGTTTGGTCGTCGACCCCAGCACAACCAACGGACGCCAACAACACCAGAACGGCGGCGAGCCGTGCGCACCGCCCAGCGACTGAGGCCGGCATCGCTATCGCTCTCCGAGACTCGTGACCGAACCGAGACCGCCGATTTCTTGCGTCAGCGAGGGCGAGCCGTAGTACTCGACGGCGCCGGTGTCGGCCACCGATACGGAGAGTCTCGAGGCGACGGAGACGACGGCATAGCCGCCACCCGAGGCTTGGAGCTCCGCCCGCTCGGATCCGAGATCGGCTGCGTAGAAGCTGCATCGGCCCGACACCGATCCACGTTGCTCCTCAGCGGTTCCCGAAATGGACACCGTGCCAACGCCGGCCAGGTCATACAAGAGAAGGTCGACATCCACCTCTCTCAGTGTGATGTCTCCGACGCCCAGGAGCGCCACCGAGAGAATCTGCGACTCGACCGGCTCGACCACGACATCTCCGACGCCGCTCAACTCGATCTCGGTCAGTTCCGGCAGGACGATGTGGAATCGTGGTGAACGCGACGGTGCAATGTCGACACCTTCGGCCGTCCGGATGCGCAGTTGGTCTTCCTCGACTTCCGTTTCGAGAAGGGACAGCAGATTGTCGTCTGCCTCGACCGTCACCGAAGGCTTGGCGCCGAGCGAGATGTGCACCTCACCTTCGCTGCCGAACAGCACTCGTGTGACGGCACCGACGTCGCGATCCTCGCTGACGACGACCCCGGATCCGGGCTCACCAATCTCGTCGCTTACCGATCCGACGGGCCCGACCGGACCAGGACCGTCCTGCTCGACGGACTCTCCACATCCGATCAACAGAACGGCGAAGCCCAGAGCGATGACTGCGGGACGGTGGCAGAAGCGCAGCACGGCGCACAGCCTCCTCATACTGACCCCCTTGGCTCACCTCGCAGCATCTTCGACCTTCTGAGCCAACGCAAGAGTCAGAGGTCATGCCCGAAGATGTTGGGTGCACTCGCCCGATCCAGGCGCCGACCTCGATTCGGCGCACCGACCCCCCTGGAACGGCGGTCTGGCGACGGCTGGTGAGCCCGAGCGAGACGCGACCGTCCCACCCTCAGTCCGTGGCGATGTACATCATGAACGCCTTCGTGACGGTTTCGTGGATCGTCCAAACAACGGTCTCACCCTGCGGGACGAAGAAGCTGTCGCCGGCGCCGAAGTCGTGCGTCGAGCCGTCTTCGGTCTCGATCGTGACCGCACCGTCCAAGATCGAGCACAGCTCCGAGAAGGTGTAGAAGCTGCGGAAGCTGCCCGGCGTGCAGGACCAGACGCCGGCAGCAGGTCCATGTTCGACGTCGCCCCAGTCCACTCTCCCACTCTGTGCGGGAGTCCCCTCGAGGACCTCATCCCCTTCCTCCTCCAAGCTCGGCCATGGTTCGAGGCCCC